>CAZWNM010000073.1:0-7605 GCA_964635765.1 uncultured Planctomycetaceae bacterium
GCGGGCGTCTTCACGGCTTCCGTAGGCGGGCAGTTGACGTTCTTGGTTGGTTATTGGTCGACTGGGATATCGTTCTCCACATGGGCAACT
Organism: uncultured Planctomycetaceae bacterium; assembly: GCA_964635765.1. Taxonomy (GTDB): domain Bacteria; phylum Planctomycetota; class Planctomycetia; order Pirellulales; family Thermoguttaceae. The sequence goes on from CAZWNM010000073.1 coordinate 91, forward strand.
CTTGGTACGACCGAATCGTTGCCGCCCATCAGAAGCCCAGTCGAACGGAACGAAGGATAGCGCTACGCAAGATTGACGAAGACATTCACAGGTTAGCGGAGTCAATCAGGAATCCGACATCCTTGGCGTTTCAAGTGCTGTATAGTCCGCGCAACGCAGTCTCCGTCTGGATAGGCCATGTGTTTTTGGTCTTATTCAACCATCGGACACCATCGCGTGTCATGCTGGAGGAACATGGTGCTACGGTGCAATTCCAGTTTACCAAGTGTGCTTTCGCCCTGGCTGCCTACCGTGTCGATAACGGTTCGTATCCAGAGAAACTGGCCGACTTGAAGCCGAAATATGTGGCCGAGGTGCCGAAGGATATTTTCGACGACGCCGATTTGCATTATCGGCGAGACAGTGGCGGCTATCTGCTTTATAGCGTCGGCCCGAACGGCAAGGACGATGGCGGCAGGGGACGCGACGACTGCAAAAATAATGAGGGCTGGGACGACTTAGTCGTCCGAATGCCGGCGCCCGCGAAGTGATGAGACTGGCGGCACAATTCGAGCCTCAATAATTCGGCGTCGGCGGACGATAGGCGTCGAGATCGATCGAACGGAACCACTCGATCGTCCGACGCAGGCCCTCGCGGAGCGGAACGGTCGGCTGCCAATCGAGATGTTTTTTCGCCAACGTGATGTCGGGCCGGCGACGGGCGGGATCGTCGGCCGGCAACGGCTTATGGATGATTTTGGAACGCGAACCGGTCAACTCCAGCACCACTTCGGCAAGCTCCCGCATCGTACACTCTTCGGGGTTGCCGAGATTCACCGGGCCGATGAAATCGTCCGGGCCGTCCATCATGCGGATCATGCCCTCGATCAAATCGTCGCGATAGCAGAACGATCTGGTTTGCGTGCCGTCGCCGAAGAGTGTGATGTCGGTGCCGGCGATCGCCTGGCGGATGAAGTTCGACACGACGCGGCCGTCGTGCGGATGAATGCCGGGTCCGTAGGTGTTGAAAATCCGCACGATGCGGATATTCACGTGATTTTGGCGGTGATAATCCATGAAGAGCGATTCGGCCGCCCGCTTGCCTTCGTCGTAACACGCGCGCGGCCCGATCGGATTCACCACGCCGCGATAGGACTCGGGCTGAGGATGCACTTCGGGGTCGCCGTAGACTTCGCTGGTGGAAGCCTGAAGCGTTTTCGCGCGGCATCGCTTGGCCATGCCCAACACGTTGATGGCGCCCATCACCGAGGTTTTCAGGGTTTTGATGGGATTGTACTGATAATGGCCCGGCGCGGCCGGACAGGCCAGGTTGTAAATCTCATCGACTTCGAGCAATATCGGCACGGTCACGTCGTGCCGAATCAACTCGAAATTCGGCCGGTCGAGCAGGTGGGCGACGTTCGATTTTTGGCTGCTGAAGAAGTTATCGAGGCAGATAATGTCGTGGCCGCGATCGAGCAGCCGCTCGCAAAGATGCGTGCCGAGGAACCCCGCGCCGCCGGTGACTAGGACTCGCTTGATAGACGGCATTCGTCCCTCCAAGCGAACTAACGTTTCGAGAACTGCGTGCCGCGCCGCGCGCCGCGAAGACCGTATTTCTTGCGTTCTTTCATGCGGCTGTCCCGCGTCAACAGGCCGGAATCCCGCATGCTGAGGGCGGCTTGTTCGTCCATCTTTTTCAAGGCGCGGGCGATGCCCAACTTGCAGGCGTCGGCTTGGCCGGTGATTCCGCCGCCGTCGACGAGGATTCGCACGTCGAGTTGGCCGAGCTTGCCGGTTTGCTCCAACGGCGCCACGACGGCATTCCGCTGCCGGATGTTGCTGAAGTATTCCTCCAGGCTGCGCTCGTTAATGGCGATTTTGCCGTCGCCGGGACGGATGCGCACCCGCGCGACGGAGGTTTTCCGACGGCCCGTGCCGAGAATGTCGTTGCTCTTGACGATTACCATGAAGGACTAGTCCCTTTATGCTTTACTTGATTCCGAGTTCTTTGAGTTCCGGCAATTGCGCTTGATGCGGATGCTCGTTGCCGGCGTAGATTTTCAGCTTGGAGAGGGTTTTGAAGGCCAGCTTGTTCTTCGGGAACATGCGGCGAACGGCCTCGCGGAGAATCAACTCCGGACGGCGATCGAGCCGCTTGCCGGCCGTCTCGCGCCGTTGACGCGGATAGCCGGTGAACCACGCGTATTCCTTCTGCTGCAATTTCTTGCCGCTTAGCACCACTTTTTCGGCGTTGATGACGACGACATAGTCGCCGTTATCGACGTGCGGCGTGTAGGTCGGGCGGTTTTTGCCCATCAGAACCATCGCCAAATCGCTGGCCAATCGGCCCACTACTTTGTCGCTGGCATCGACCAGCCACCACTTCGGCACGATTTCGTCGGGCCGAGCCATATAGGTTTTCATCTGCTGCATGTCTGCTACTCGCGCAACTGCCGTGGCAAGGGAAACTCGTAATTTAACCATTTGTCGGACGGTTGACAAGCCTTACCGCACCAAGTCGCCTCAGATTTTTCCATTTTGGCCGCCAATTTGGCAATTTGGGTAAAAAACGCCACTGGGAGGGGTTTACGGACCGCAGCTTTTTCATTAGCATTGACCGCTTTGGCGTTTAATGGACGGTCTGCCTTTGGACTTTGGCTGAATCATGATTATTGCAGTTCCCCGTGAATGTCATCCTGGCGAGCGCCGCGTCGCGCTCGTTCCAGCCTCCGTGCCACCCCTCGTCAAGGCTGGTTTGGAAGTGCTCATCGAGGCAGGCGCCGGTACGGCGGCGGGTTACGCCGACCAACAATACATCGACAAGGGCGCGAAAATTGCCGCCACGAGGGCCGAGGTCTTCGCCGCCGATATTTTGCTCCAGGTTCGCACCGCCGGCGCCAATCCCCAGGCCGGCCAAGCCGATTGGGACGGCTACCATCAGGGGCAGATCGTCATCGGCTTGTGCGACGCCTTGGGCGAACCGAAGGCGGCCGAAAAACTCGCCGCTCGCGGCGTTTCGCTTTTTTCGCTCGAATTGCTTCCGCGAATCACTCGGGCGCAGAGCATGGACGTGCTTTCGTCGCAAGCCACGATCGCCGGCTATCGAGCCGTGCTGTTGGCGGCCTCGGCGCTCCCTAAGATTTTTCCCATGCTCATCACCGCGGCCGGCACCCTGAGCGCCGCCAAGGTTTTTGTGATCGGGGTCGGCGTCGCCGGTTTGCAGGCCATCGCCACGGCCCGCCGCTTGGGCGCGGCCATTTCGGCCTACGACGTTCGCCCCGCCGTAAAAGAGCAGGTGCAAAGCGTCGGCGCCAAGTTCATTGAAATGCAGTTGGAAACTTCCGACGCCGAAACCAAGGGCGGATACGCCCAGGAGATGGGCGAGGAGTTTTATCGCAAGCAGCGCGAGTTGATGATGAAGGTCGTGGCCGAGCACGACGTGGTTATCACGACGGCGGCCATTCCCGGCAAAAAATCGCCGGTTCTGGTCACGGCCGACATGGTTGCCGCGATGGCGCAGGGTTCGGTCATTGTCGATCTGGCGGCCGAGCGCGGCGGCAATTGCGAATTGACCAAAGCCGATCAAACCGTCGTGGAACACGGCGTGACAATCATGGGCCCGACCAATCTGGCGTCCGACGCGCCGTTCCACGCCAGCCAGATGTATGCGAAAAATATCGTCACGTTCCTGTTGAACTTGGTGAAGGACAAGCAAGTTCAGATGAACATGGAAGACGAGATTATCCGCGACACGCTGATTGCGAAGGACGGGAAAGTGGTGAACGAGCGGGTGTTGAAATTGTTGGCGGGGTAGTCGGTTTTTGAGAGGCAAAAGATTGTTAAGCAATTCATTGCATAAAAAACATCAGAAAGGATAAACGGAATCGCCATGACTTCCAACTTATTGTTATTATTGGCGACCACCGGCGCGACCGGCGCGGCTGCAAAAGAAGCTGCGACGCCGGACAGTTTCATTACATTGGCGTTCGTGTTCATGTTGGCTACGTTTACCGGCCTGCTGGTGATTCGCAACGTGTCGCGGCTGTTGCATACGCCGCTGATGTCGCTGACCAACGCTATTTCAGCCATCGCCGTGGTCGGGTCGATCGCGCTGGCCGGCAAAATGGAAAGCCATTTCACCACGGTCCTTGGCGCGGTGGCCGTGTTCGCTTCGATGACCAACATCGTTAGCGGCTTCCTGTTGACCGACCGGATGCTCAAGATGTTCAAGAAACGGGAGCCGAGCAAGCCATGAATATGGACAACGTCATTCAACCGATTTATCTCGTTTCGGCGGCATTGTTCATCCTCTCGTTGATGTGGATGAGCCATCCGAGCACCGCCCGGCGCGGCGTGTTTTCGGGCGTCATCGCGATGCTGGCGGCGATCATCGGCACGATCTTGCTGCCGGAAATCAAAAGCTACACCTGGATTATCGTCGCCATGGTGATCGGCGGCGGGCTGGGCATTCCGCTGGCCATGGTGCCGCTGACGGCCGTGCCGCAGCGAACCGCATTGTCGCACGCCTTCGGTGGTTTGGCGGCCGGTCTGGTCGGCGCCGCCGAGTTCTATTTGTGGATCAAGTTCGGCGGCCCCGGCGAGAAGTACGCCGGTCACGCCACGCCGTTCAACACCGCCGCCTTGGTGGCCGAAGTCCTCTTCGGCTTTTTGACCTTCACGGGAAGCCTCATGGCCGCCGGCAAGCTCATGGAGATCATCCCAACGCGGCCAATCACCTACAAAGGCCAAAACACGATCAACCTTTCGCTCATTGGCGTCGCCATTTTGTTTGGCGTGTTGCTGGTGATTCATCCGACTTGGTGGATTCTGTTCCCGATCATTATTCTGCTCGCCCTCGCGTTCGGCGTGTTGTTGATTATCCCGATCGGAGGGGCCGATATGCCGACGGTCATCGCCCTGTTGAACGCCTACGCCGGCCTGTCGGCCGTGGCGATGGGCTTTGTGCTCGATAACAAATTGCTGATTGCCGCCGGCGCGCTCGACGGCTCGTCCGGTTTGATCCTCTCGATCATCATGTGCAAGGCCATGAACCGCTCGTTCGCCAACGTGCTGTTCGGCGCGTTCGGCAAGGTGCAAAAGTCGGCAGCGGGCGGCGACGAACATCGCACGGTCAAAAGCGCGACGGCCGAGGACGCCGCCGAGATCATGAAGGCCGCTCGCACCGTCGTCATCGTGCCCGGCTACGGCATGGCCGTGGCCCAGGCGCAGTATCGCGTGCGGGAATTGTACGACGCCTTGACCAAAGACGGCGTCAATGTGAAGTTCGCCATCCATCCGGTCGCCGGCCGAATGCCGGGCCACATGAACGTGCTTCTGGCCGAGGCCGAGATTCCGTACGACAAGCTGATCGAGATGGAAGCGATCAACCCCGACATGCCCGAGGCCGATGTGGCGCTGATTATCGGCGCGAACGACGTGGTGAATCCGGCCGCGCGGCACGATAAGAGCAGCCCGATCTACGGAATGCCGATCATCGACGCCGACAAGGCGAAAACGGTGTTCGTCATCAAACGGAGCATGAACCCGGGCTTTGCCGGCATTCAGAACGAATTGTTCTATGGCGACAACACGCTCATGTTATTCGGCGATGCGAAGGCGATGCTGACCAGCATCGTGCAGGCGTTGAAAGAATAGGAACCGGAATCCCCTCGCCCTTTGCGAGCCGGGCCGGGGGTGAGGGCCGATCGCGGCACACTCCGCGCACGAAGCCTGCCTGGCAACCTGAGTTCGGGATAACGTTGCGGCAGAAAAAAAGGGTTTCTCTCAGATCGTTATTGACACGACGGCGGTTATGGGTGACCCCTTTGTGCGTCCCTCAACTCCCGACAGTTATCTCAAGTCGGCTGCGTCGGTTGGAGCGGCGTGCTTCGCCGAATTGGCGGCGCCGTTGAGTTTGAGATACGGCTGCATCCCGCGTAGCACGAGCCAATAAATGGCTGAACCGACGGCAATCCCCAGGATATTTTCGATGCCGTCGATGACTTGGGCGGTGCGTTGTGGAACGAAGAGTTGCAGCGATTCCGTGGTGATGCCGTAGATCATGAGAAAAACGATCAACGGCCAATATAGTCGTTTCGGCCACCGGGTTGCATTTGCCAAAAAGCCCAGAACGGTGAAAAACCCCAAGTGGATTCCGAACTTCCCCCAAGGAAAAATCGGAACCGCATGAAGGCCAACCAGGGCGGCAGGATTGGGAACCAACAGCAGCACGGTAAGCAATAGCCAGTAGCCGAGGAAGGCAACCAGGAAGAAAATACGCATGAAAAAACCTTTCGGCGCGGCACGTCATTAGAGCCATTATACAACACATGCCGCGGGAGCCAAATTCGTCGCCATTTTCAGCTTATCGAGCGGCAGTCACCGTTTGAAGCGAGAACTCATCTTAGCCTTTTTGCCGCCGATTGCCTCCGCCGGTCGGATCGAACACGGTAATCGCCAGCCAGGAAACCAGCAACGCCGCCCAGCCGACCGCCGCCATGCTCCACGTTTCGGAAAGTCCCAAGAGCCGCGACATGCCGTCGCCGTATTGCATCCAAACGGCGACGACGACGAAATTGACCATCCCCAACGGTATCATCACTTTCCAGCCGACATCCATGAGTTGGTCGAACCGGAATCGCGGCCAACTCCATCGGGCGAGCATGAAAAACAAGATCACGCCCATTACTTTCGCCAGCAGCACGATCGTTCGCAGCAACGCCGCCGGCCATGATGCCGCTATGGCGTTCGAGCCGGTCACTCCCCAAAGATGCCAGCCGCCCAAGAATAGAATCACGATCAAGAACGCCGCCAATATCATGTGCAAAAACTCCGCCACCATATAGAACATCAACTTCACGCCGGAGTATTCCGTATGATATCCGCCGACCAATTCCTGCTCGGCCTCGGGCAAGTCGAACGGCAGACGCGCGGCTTCGGCAAAACCGGCGACGCAAAAAACCAGGAATCCAAGCGGCTGCGTCCATACGTTCCACGCGCCGACGGCCGCTTGATGGGAAATAATTGCGTCAAGCCGGAGCGAGCCGGTCGCGGTCACGACGCCGAGAATGCCGAGGCCCAGCGGCAATTCGTAGGAAATCAACTGCGCACTGCTTCGCATTCCGCCCAAAAAGCTGTATTTGTTGTTGCTTGCCCAGCCGCCAAGCATCACGCCGTAAACCGCGATGCTGCTCACGGCAAACACATAAATCAGCCCGACATCCAAGTTCGGCGCGACGACCAGCGGCACCGCCGACGCGATTCCCCATGATTTCGGAAACACCTCGGGCGGAATCGCCGCGCCGAACGGAACGGCGGCGAAGGCGGCAATGGCGGCCGTGAAAATCACGATCGGCGCCGCGATGAACACCACGCGATCGACATGGCTCGGCGTGATGCTGCCTTTCAGCAAAAACTTCACGCCGTCGGCGATCGGCTGGCCCAAGCCGAACATGCGGATTTTCGTGAGCGGCACTCCGACCCTATTCGGCCCCAGTCGATCTTGCACCCAGGCGGCCATCCAACGTTCAACCA
>CAZWNM010000074.1:0-7602 GCA_964635765.1 uncultured Planctomycetaceae bacterium
TAGGCCGTTATCGACCAAGATGCACGACAACTGCGGGCCGATGGCCTCGGCCAAGAGCGCGGCGACGACCGAGGAATCGACCCCGCCCGACAGGCCGCAAATCACCCGATCTCGGCCGATGCGCTGCCGCATCGAATCGATGGCTTCGCGGGCAAAATCGCCCAACTTCCACGTGCCGGTGCAGCGGCAGACGAGCTTGAGGAAGTTGCCCAGGATTTTCGCACCCAAAGGCGTGTGCGTAACCTCGGGATGGAACTGCAACCCGTAGACCGGCAGCCGGCGATGCTTGACTGCGGCGACGGGGCATGTGTCGGTTGCGGCCAGCGGCTCGAAATCGGCCGACGCCGCCGACACTTGATCGCCGTGGCTCATCCAGACTTCAATTTCGTCGGGAATGCCGTCGAAAAGTTCGTTTTTTTGGGTGATGCGGCACGTCGCTCGGCCGTACTCGCGCGTCGGCGTGCCTTGCACCTGTCCACCGAGCGTTTGGCAAGCGATATGCAGCCCGTAGCAAATGCCGAGAATGGGCAAGCCGAGATGAAAAATCTCCGGATCGCATTTCGGGGCGCCGGGCTCGTAAACGCTGGCAGGCCCGCCCGAGAAGATCAGGCCCATGGGCGCCAATTCACGAATCCGCTGGGCGGTGATGTTGTGGCGGACGATTTCACAGTAGACGTTTTGCTGCCGCACGCGGCGTGCGATCAGTTGGGCGTATTGCGAGCCGAAATCGAGCACCAGCACCTTTTCGTTAGCAAGCCGAGTCATCACCTACCCTCAAAATCCTGCTCGTCAGGGGAAACTACGTATTGTAAAGCCTCCCGGCGAGTTCGACCAGTGGGCGGATGTGTGGTCGGGCAGCTGTTTGCCATTCCGACAGGGGGTGCGTTTATGCAACATGCCATTGACGCCGTCACCGACCATCGATACCATCCGCAATCCGATTTTTACAGCCACCGCGTGGCGAAGCGATGGCATTTTGCACGGCAACAACGCTTGTCAAAATGGCATTGGAAAAAAACATGATTCGATCAACTTTGAACTTAGTGCGGTGGACGATTGCGACTTTTCTTGCGTTGGGCAGCGTGGCTGCCTTGGGTAACGATTACCCACGACCTGCACCGCCGCCCCCCATGTCGGCAAATGGGGCAATTCAGGCCGGACCGGAAAGCCAGGCGGGTTCGGCAAGCCAGTATGGGCCTGCGCTCGGCGTCGAGCCGGTGAGAACGCCGAATTCGTACAATACCTATAACAATGCGTGGCCGCCGCCCGGCCAAGACGCGCGCTCTTTCGGCAATCCCTACAACGCCGCGTCGGTCGCGCCCGCCGCCCCGCCGTCCTATTCGACGGCCTACCCGCCGGCCAATGCCACCTCGGCGGCCGCGATCCCGATGCTGACCGCGGGGCCTCTCGAAAAACTCTCGGAATCGACGTTGTACTTCCGCGAAGACGCCTTTTTTTGGCACGAGCAAATCGGCGACAACAGCGTGAACGAATCCGGCGCGCTCTCGACCTTAGGATACATGCACCGCAGCGGGATCGAGCGATGGCGCGGGGAATTGTTCGACGGCTCGATGTATTACGACGGTTATGCTCAGTATCGCGACGGTTCGACGGAGCCCTATTCGCAGTCGGACGGCACGAGCTACCTCGGCCTTCGCGGCGAGTACGAACTCTTGATCGAGCCGTCCTGCTGTGATTTTCTGCGGTTTTACGTCGGATTCGGCACGCGCTTTTGGGTGCGCGACCTCAAGGACGCCTACGCGCCCAGCGGCCATTACGTCGAGGGCTATCAGGAATGCTGGTGGACGTTTTATCCATACATCGGCTTTGAGACGCGGGAGTCGTGCGAGCCCGGCCCGCATTTTTACACCTCCGCGCGGGTCGGCGTCACGCCGATCACCTACGAAAGCATTGCGTATTACGGGCTGGCGTTGTATCCACGATGCGGCGTGACGGCTCAAGCGGAACTTGGCATTCGATTCCAGAAATTTTTGATTGCCGCCAGCATCGAGACGATGACATGGGGCCAGTCGCCGGTGGTGGATGGCTCGGTTCAGCCCGATTCGAGCCTATTCACCGTCGGTGGAAAGGTCGCCTACACGTTTTAGCGCCTGGCGTCGGCACACTCGGCGTGCCGGCCGTAATTCTCCGCACACGGCGTGTGCGGCCTACGATAATCAGCGGCGAGCCTCTCGAATGTCGCTAATCCATTGCACGTCGTAAAACACCGGCGTCAAAAAAAATGCCGAACAAGGTGACGCCGGACATGCCGGCGAAAACGGCGACGCCCAGGGTGCGTCGCATTTCCGAGCCGGCGTCCACGGCAAACTCAGCCTTGCCGCCAATTTGGCGAAGCACGCCAGTGAAACAAACGCGGCCGACGGCGGGATAATGCCATGCCGAAAATCAAGGCCTATTTTCCAGACGGTTCCGTCTTCTTCGACTTCGACCCGCCTCCAAGTTCCTCAACTTTTCCTTCCGCTTTTTGGAAATCCGATTTCATTTTCGCCTTATCGACTGACACGTTGATGTTGACCTTGTCGTCGTTCGGCTCGGGCTTGGTTTTCGACAGACTGAACCATCCCAAGTAAAACCCGACGGCGACGAAGCCGATGAAAAGCACGAACGCCAATTTAATCAAGGAACGCATGTCGTCCTCCGCAGTGAAAAGTGAATAGCGCCATTCTCCCAATGGACGGCATTCTGCCGCATTCGGGCCGTCCCGACAAGGCCGGTTATCGCAAAAAAAGCCCTAACTCCTCGCGGAATCAGGGCTTGCTTCGCAAATAGGACGCAATGGTTAGCGAGCTGCGGCAACTTGCTGGTCTGGATCGGCGTTAAAGCCAAACGCAACGGCCGTCACGTCGCCGGCCGTCATCGTGACCGACTTCGTGTCTTCCACAACCTGTCCGTTGCGGAACAATTGAGCCTTGACCACGTAGCGATAGCTGAGCCCAGGCTTCAGATCGTAGGAAATGAACTGACGCCGGCTGCCGCTGCTGCGGGTCTCTTGGCCGTTAATCGTCACCTTGGCGTCGAACGGAACCCAAACCGTCAACGCGCCGCTCTGCTCGGCCGGAGTCGCTGTGGTCTTCAACGTCGGCGTGGCCGGAAACGTCGGCGGCGTCGGATTCGACTCCATGGGATTGGTCGCCGGAGCGTCAAACCGCTTGGCCGGTGTCGGCGTGGGAGCTAGAGTCGGCGATTGAGCTGGCGCGGCTTGTCCACTGCAACCACTGCAACCGCAGCCCGGAACGCTGTACGTCGCACAGCCGCCCCAGCAGTTGCCGCCCCAGTACCAACGATAAGGTCCGAACAATAACCGACGGATCGGGCCAGGACGCCAGCCGAGGTAATAACCGCTATCGCAGCAAGGAGCGCTGCACGCCGTTGTGACGGCAGGCGCCATCGCACCACAGCAAGGGGTGTACAAAGACGAGCAGCACGGGGCGTAGAAAGGCGTGGAGCAAGGCGCATACAACGGCGCTACGCAGCGAGGTCCGCCGCAGCATCCCCAGGGTTGACAACAACCCCCCCAATGGGCATTCGCTTGCGGGACTGCCGACGACAACGTAATCGCCACCACCGCGCCGATCAACATGCATTTCCAATTTGTACGAATCATTTGCTTACTCCTTTTGCGTAGGACAACAAAATATCAAAGGTGCTCACTGTCACACCGTTAGTAAGAATAGCAGCCGGTTATGGAAAATCAAGTAGCCTGGGAGATTTTGTACGGCCCTAACGTCTAAAAAGTATACGCCATTTAGGTGGTATTTGCGGCACGCCGACATATCGACCACGAGGGCTATTACGTCGATATGGCCGCTGGCGAGCTGGCTGCGGAGTTGTTAGCCAAATGGGGGTGATAACGCGGCCGTTGGCAACTTTGCCGGGGGCAACGCTTCCCCAGTGATTGCGGAATGCGACTTAAGTCGTTGCGAGGCAATGGGTTATAAAGTAGGCCCGGGAGGGGTCGAACCTCCGACCAAGGGATTATGAGTCCCCTGCTCTGACCACTGAGCTACGGGCCCGAAATGCTTCGACAACAGGGAGTTACGTCACTTTTTCAACCTGCCAAAAGTTCCCATGTCACGTCTTGGTCACCTATTTTACCCACAGTCAACCGACCGTCAAGCAGAAAGGCAGCCCGGATGAGTAAAACCAAACGCGACGCAAAGCGGCGTTCGATCAGCCTGTCTGACAGGCGGCGAACAACAACGGCATGTTGGGGAGTACGTGAGCGGTTTGTTCTCCGACGTGAAACGCAAAAACGCCGAAATGATCGCCTGCTTTCACGTACCCAGCGTCGGTGACGTTGGCTGTGCGGCAACACTAAGAACGGAGGCAAACGAGAGGCGCAGTGCCGCCGTCGATACAGCAATTCGGTTCATAGGGCAGCCATTCGGCTCGAGATCGGTCAGGTCAAGGGAAAGAAGTGCGCATAACACATTTTGGTAATGCCATCTGAAAAGCTTTTACCGCAACGTCCGTGACCTTGGTCTCCTCAAGTTCCAGTTGTTGGAGGTTGGTCCCCTTGATCTCTCCCAGCGTCCAGTGGCCTTAACCTCCTATCTCCATTAACGGGGGACTTCATCTTGGCAAATTGTGGCGGAGGTGCGATAATCGCCCACAGAGTTGCCAATCCCGGCATTATATTCAGCATTTTTTCGAGAGGGCGTCGATGATGTTTGGCTGGAAAAGCGGCAAGTTTCGGGCGGCGGTCGCGGCGGTTTTCATGGTGGCCTTGCTTGGCGGACTCGCCGTCAAACGAGTCACGGACCTGTTCAGCGTTCCCGTCGTCCTCTCGAAGGAAACGACCTACATCACCGAGCCGCTGCGCAAGGATGGAACGCCGGATTATCTCGCCGCGTTGAATCGGCGGAGCAGCAACGGCGTTACGCCCGATAATAACGCGGCTGTGCTGTTCTGGCGGGCGATGGGGCATGAAACCATCGATCCGAAATTCCGCGTAAGATTCTTTCAGATGCTTGGCATTCCAATGCTGCCGGAAAAGGGGGCGTATTTCGTCACGCTCGATGTGTATTGGAAACAAATCGACGGCAAGGCGTCTTCCAGCGATGCGGAATCGCATGGAAAACGGTATCACGAAATATTAGAACAATATGGCGAGGCCGTGCGTCGCCCTTGGTCGAAAAAAGAGTTTCCCGTATTGGCCGATTGGCTTGCGGCCAACGAAAAGCCGCTCGATCTGCTGATTCAAGCATCTCGACGGCCTCGCCGTTACGATCCAATAGTTGGCAATGAGGACGAATACGCAGTCCTGACGGCGACGTCGGCCTTCGTGATCAACCTTGAAGCTGCCCGGGTGCTGACGACTCGGGCCATGCTGCGGCTCGGCGAAAATCGCGTGAACGACGCTTGGCAAGATTTGCTGGCGTGCCATCGGCTGGCGCGGTTGACCGGCGGCGAGCAAATGTCACTCGTCAACTCGCTGGTGGCAATAACTATGGAAAGCATAGCGTTGGCCGGCGAGCAGGCCGTGCTGCAACACGCCGGCCTCACGGCCGCGCAAATCGCCAAAATGCGTGACGACCTTGCCCATCTGCCGCCGATGCCAAACATGGCCGATACGTACGATGTCTGTGAGCGATTCGTGGGTCTCGATTGCATTCTGACGATTGCTCGGCAGGGGACGGCCGCGTTGGGAAATCTCACAGGCGGAAAAATACCGGCTGGAATCTCCGCCAATGCGGCGATCGACCAGAATATCCCGCTTCGCATGATCAACTCCTGGTTCGATCGAATGGTCGCCACAATGCGCAAGCCGACCCGAGCTGAACGCGATAGAGAGTGTAAACAAATGGAATCGGATTTGATGCGGGATGTAAACGCGGCCAAGAGTTGGAGTGGAATGTGCTTGGCGTTTGTCTCGCCGCGGGAAGCCCGTTCCAAAACAATTGGCCTGATATTGTTGTCCCTGCTTATGCCGTCGGGCATGTCGGCGTGCGATGCGGAAGATCGCATCACGATGGAACGGGAAATGACCGACGTGGCCTTTGCATTGGCCGCGTATCGGGCCGATCACGGTTCGTATCCCAAAATGCTCGCCGAACTCACGCCGAAATACGTCGCCAAAGTGCCCTTGGACATTTTCAGCTTGAACAGCGACGCCGACCTGCATTATCACGCTCGAAAGGACGGCTTTCTGCTTTATAGCGTCGGCATCAACGGCAAGGACGATGGCGGCAAGAGCCACGGCGATCGTCCGCCCGAAACCTATGACCCGTACAATTTGGCCGTGCGCGTGAATTGGCCGGAAAAACCGTAGCGTGAGGCGACAACCTCGGTTACGTCCCAGTTGTCACATGCAGGTATTGTGTTCCAAACCGCGAAGCGATTGCAGAGGATAGCCCAGGGGCGCTGCGCGGAGCGGCTACCCCGGGGCGACAGCTTTATCTCCGCTCGCCTTCGCCTTTAGCTCGCCGCCTGACGCCGGATTACACGGCTTTTGCGGCCGCCGAACGATCGACGTATTCCGTGTGGAGCAATTCGTGCGATAGATGGCCGAGCGGCTCGTGCAGGAAATCCTTGTAAAGCTGATTTACTTCCGGATTCAAATGCGATTTGCGAAGCGGCTGTTGTTGGTCGTCGCGATTGACCCCTCCGGTTCGGGTTTTTCGCACCAGCGTGTTCGTCGGAATCAATTGGCCGCCGCCGCCGATGCACCCGCCCTCGCAGGCCATGAACTCGATGAAGTGATAGCTGGCGAACTCGCCGCCGGCGCGGATCGATTCGCAAACCTTCTTGGCATTGCCGAGCCCGTGAACCACGGCCACTTTCAGAGCGATGCCGGCGACCGGAACCGTGGCGGTTTTCACGCCGTCGAGCGTGCCGAGGCCCTCGAACTCCAGCTTTTCCAACGGCTTGCCGGAAACGACTTCGTAGGCCGTTCGCAACGCGGCTTCCATCACGCCGCCGGTTCGGCCGAAAATCGGGGCCGCGCCGGTGTATTGGCCCAAGAGCGCGTCGGGCTGTTCGTCGGGCATGGCCGCCAGATCGAGCTTGCCCATCTTCAACAACTTCGCGGCCTCGCGGCTCGTCAGCACCACGTCGATATCTTGGAACCGCTCGCCTTCCTTGATCTTGCCCTTTTCGAGCCAGTAGCGGTAGGCCGAATCCATCTCGTCGCGCGCGGCTTCGATCTTTTTGGCCGTGCAAGGCATGATCGAAACGACGAAAACCTTGCGCGGATCGATGCCCAATTTCTCGGCGGCATGGGTTTTCGCCACCGCGCCGAGCATCTGCTGCGGCGATTTGGCCGACGAAAGGTTCGGAATCAAGTCGGGTTGGAAAATCTCGCAATAGCGAATCCAGCCGGGCGAACACGACGTGAATTGCGGCAGTTTGCCGCCGTTTTTGAGCCGATGGATCAACTCGTAGCCCTCTTCCATGATCGTCAGGTCGGCGCTGAAGTTCGTGTCCCAAACCTGTTGGAAGCCGAGGCGTCGCAACGCAGCGTAGAGCTTGCCGGTCACGAGCGTGCCGACCGGCAATCCGAACTCTTCGCCCAGCGTGGCGCGAATGGCCGGGGCGAACTGCACGACGACGTATTGGTCCTTATTATGCAGGGCGTCCCAA
>CAZWNM010000075.1:0-7521 GCA_964635765.1 uncultured Planctomycetaceae bacterium
GCTTCTTGGCGTTGTCCCAGGCGCCGCCGGCATTGGCCATGAAGACCGCCAGCAATTGGCCCGTGACAATCATGCCGCCCAAGAATCCGGCCAAGGCGACGACGCCCAAGCCGTAGCCGACCAAGATCGGCACCAACATGGCCAACAGGCCGGGACCGATCAGCTCTTTCTGAGCCTCGGCGGTGCAGATATTGACCACGCGGCCGTAGTCGGGCTTTTTGGTGCCGGCCCAAATTTCCTTGTCGCGGAACTGGATGCGGCACTCTTTCACGATGAGGAACGCCGCACGGCCGACCGCACGAATCGTCATCGAGCTGAAGAGGAACGGAACCGCGCCGCCGAGCAACATGCCGATCAACAACGTCGGGTCGGAAATGGTCAACATCGAAGCGACCAGGTGATAGACCTCAAGGCCGATTCTCTCGCTCTCGCCCTTGCCGCCGGAGCCTACCGAGACAATAAAGCTGTTGTAGAGCGACACGGCCGCGATGACGGCCGAACCAATGGCGATGCCCTTCGTGATGGCCTTCGTGGTGTTGCCCACCGCGTCGAGGTCGGCCAAAATCTGCCGGGCTTCCTTGTACTTCTGCTCGCCCATTTCTTCGCGGTCGTAACCCATTTCGCCGATGCCGTTGGCATTGTCGGCCACGGGTCCGAACACGTCCATCGAGATGGTGTTGCCGGTGAGGGTCAACATGCCGATGCCGCACATGGCCACGCCGTAGGCAACGAACGTCGGCGTGGTGCCGGCGTAAATCAAGACGCTGGCCATGATGGCGGCGGCGATGATCAACACGGCGGCCACGGCGCTCTCATATCCGACGGCCAAGCCCTGGATGATGTTCGTGGCATGACCCGTCTCGCACGCTTTCACCAAGCCCTTCACCGGCTTGAATTCCGTGCCGGTGTAATACTCGGTGCATTTGTTCAAGGCGACGGCCAAGAGGATGCCGATCAGGCAGGTCCAAGCGGCTCGCATGTCGAGGCCCTTAACGCCGAACGTATCCCAAATCGGCAAACCGGCGGTGACGTTGTCCAGCGTGTGGCCGGGAAAACCGGCCAGCGATTCGGGATAGACGACGGTATAAGGGGTCGGCTGGCCGTTGTGCATTACGTCCGTGTTGAAGTTCAAGTATCCAAGGCCCAAGAGAATGAAGCCGAGGATGCTGATGAAGGAACCGATGATGAAGCCACGATTGACGCTCTTCATGGCGCCGGCCACGGAACCCTTGTCGCCGGCCCGGACGCTGTAGGTGCTGATGATGCTGGCGATGACGCCGATGGCGCGGACCAACAAGGGGAAAATGACGCCCTTGTGGCCGAAGCTGGCGATGCCCAAGATCATGGCCGCGACGATGGTCACTTCGTAGCTCTCGAAAATGTCGGCCGCCATTCCGGCGCAGTCGCCGACGTTGTCGCCGACGTTATCGGCGATCGTGGCGGCGTTGCGTGGATCGTCTTCGGGAATGCCGGCTTCGACCTTGCCGACCAGGTCGGCGCCGACGTCGGCCGCCTTCGTGTAAATGCCGCCGCCGACTCGCATGAACAAGGCCAGCAGCGTGCCGCCGAAGCCGAAGCCCAACAGGGCCTCATAGGCTTGCTCGCCGAAAATGAGGAAGATGCACGAGCCGCCCAACAGGCCCAGTCCGTCGGTCAACATGCCGGTGATCGTGCCGGTGCGGTAGCCCAATTGCAAGGCTTTGCCGAAGCTGGTTTTGGCGGCGGCCGCGACGCGGAGGTTGCCCACCGTGGCCAAACGCATTCCGACGAAACCGACCGTGGCCGAGAACAGCGAGCCGACGAAGAAGGCGATGGCCCGTCCGTAGCAATACGCCGGCGCCAAGCCCGACGCCGTGGCGGCGAAGTAGAGCAGGCCCGTGATGATGACGATCAGCACGCCGACGACGCTGAATTGTTTGAAGAGGTACGCATTGGCGCCCTCGCGGATCGCTTGCGCGATCTCCTGCATTTTCTTGGTGCCCTTATCGGCGTTCATGACTTGGCCGACCAACATCAAGGCGTACGCCAAACCGCACACGGCAATGAGGACGTTCATACATAGGGCGACCTTCTCCATCATGCTGAACTTTTCGCCCAACAGCGGCTGCAACAGCAGAACGCCGCCGGACCAAATGCCGCCGGCCGAGCTTGCGCCCGGGGCTGGCGCTTGCGTGGCCATCGCGCCTGCTCCGAAAAGCAAGCCAATACATACGAACGCCAGCCAGGCTACGTACAGGCGGCTTTTGCGCCAGTCTCGTGCTTTCTGGACCTTGTTTCCAACACTACTAAACAGTCTCATCGAAACTCCTCGTGGGAAAAAATACGGATAACCCCGTGGGGGGCTGGAGGTGCGGCAAAACGACCATTTTGCCATATCCACAAGCCGGGTGCAATAGGGGATTTGGCGAGGCGGGCGGCAATTTTTCTTGGCTAATTTGTCATTCTGAGCGCAGCGAAGAATCTAGCCCGAATGATGGAGATTCTTCGCCGTGCTCAGAATGACGGAGTGCCGTGTTTTGCGGTTTTCCGACCATCTCAGATAGCTTCGCCGCCGCGCTCGCCGGTGCGAATGCGAATGCAATCTTCCAACGGGAGAACGAAGATTTTGCCGTCGCCGATTTCGCCGGTCGGGCCGGTGCGGCCGCCTCGGACGATCGCGTCGATGGTCGGCTCCAAGAACGCGTCGTTGACGGCGATCATCAATTGCACTTTACGCAAGAAATTGACGGTCACTTCATGGCCGCGGTAGGCTTCCGTCTGCCCCCGCTGCCGGCCGAACCCCTGTACGTCCATCACGGTCAGTCGAAAGACCTCGACGTCGGCCAACGCCTGTTTGATGGCTTCCAAACGATGCGGCTGAATGATGGCGATAATGAGCTTCATGGCCTGATTTTACCGTGTCGGACAATATTCCACAAGAACGGGATTGACGAAATCGCGGGGGTTGCTACATTGATAGGGATGCATCGGCGGACCGCACGATGCGGTTCGTGGGCATCTAGCGGCGTCCTGCGTGGAAAATGATCGATTCGCCGGGGTTTCGGCCCTTCGGTCATCGGCGATGCAGGACGCAATAACGCCGAAAAGGGGCGTTTCCATGTCTGCCCCAGTCTTTGACGACGTAGTCCTTGACGATGTTCGGCCGCGTGCCCAAGCGGCGTTGGCCAACAGTCCATTCTACGAGCTGCGCGAGTTGCTGGTCGAAGCCCGCGACGGCGCTCTGCTCATTTCGGGCCGCGTCACCAGTTTCTACCACAAGCAGCTTGCCCAGGAAGTGGTCCGCTCCGTTTGCACGGGCGCCGCGGTCGTCAATTCCATTAACGTGGAAGCGTCGGACGAAGAGGCGTATTAAAACGGAGTCGAAGTCATGAAAAAAAACTTCCCCCTGGCCCGCGTTTACAGCCTGCTCGAACCGGGGCCGGTCGTTTTGGTCACCACGGCCCAAAAAGGCTTGGCGAACATCATGACGCTGAGTTGGCACACGATGATCGACTTCGAGCCGCCGCTTATCGGCTGCATCGTCAGCGAGCGCAACCACAGTTTCGCCGCGTTGAAGGCGACCAAGCAATGCGTGCTGAATATCCCGACGGTGGAAATCGCCAAACAAGTGGTTGGCTGCGGCAACACGTCTGGCCGAAAAGTCAACAAGTTCGAGAAATTCGCGCTCACGCCCACGAAGGCCGCTTTGGTCGATGCGCCGCTGGTGGCCGAATGCTACGCGAACATCGAATGCAAGGTGATCGACGCGAAACTCGCCGGCAAATACAACTTTTTCATTCTCGAAGCGGTGAAGGCGTGGATCGACCGGTCGCAAAAACATCCTCGCACGATCCATCATCTCGGAAAAGGCGTCTTCATGGTGGCCGGCGAGACCATCAAACTGCCGTCGAAAATGAAATGACGTAGCGAGCGCCGCCCCAATAAGGGAGTGCAAACCATCAGTTGTCGGGATTACAATCCCGCTACATAGCCGCGGCCAAATTGGCCGGTCATCGGCTGACGAAAACCGTCGCCAAACGGCATCCACGAGGTCGTGCCGCCGTCGACGATCAGAGCCTGCCCGACAATGTAACGGGCGTCATCGGATGCCAGAAACAGGACGACCTTGGCGATATCGACGGGCTGGCCGATGAACCCGATCGGGATGTTCTTGCCGGCCGCTTCCGCGTTGAAGTCGGAAAATATCTTGTAATACGCCTCGACTTCCACGGAGCCGGGCACCACGGCATTGACGCGAATTCCCTTCGGCGCCAATTCGATGGCAAGCACTCGGGTGAAGGCATTGATAGCGCCCTTCGTGGCGGCATAGACCGTATGTTCCGGATATGCTTCAAAAGCGTGGATGGAACTGGTGTTGACGATCACGCCGGAACCCTGCTGGAGCATCGTCCGCACCACGGCCTGGGTGAGAAAGTACATTGCCTTAATATTGACGGCGAATAATGTATCGAATTGATCGTGCGTGACCTTCTCGAAAGGCACATTCATGGTAATGCTGGCATTATTGACCAGAATGTCGATTCCGCCGAGGAAGTCGGCGGCCTTGGCGGCCAGTTCGGCGGGGGCGGCGCTTTGACGAAAGTCCGCTTGAATCGCCGTGACTTTCGCCGTTCCTTCGCGTCGCGCTTGCTCGACGGCGGCCATGGCGCCTTCGCGACTGCCCGAATAGTGGAATACGACGTCGGCCCCTTCTCGGCAAAACTCCAGAGCCACTCCTTTGCCGATGCCCGTTCCCGAGCCGGTGACCAAAACTCGCTTGCCTTGCATACGCGGAGAGTCTTTCATGGGAAACCTTATGGAAGTGTAGGGGATGTGTCGCACACGAGAGGAAAGGGTTTTTCGAGCAACCCGACGATGTGGTCGAAAAATTCGGCGGCTGGAACGCCGTCCATCACACGATGATCGACGGAGAGCGTCAGGTGCATCGTTTGACGCAGGCAGAGCCGACCTTCAAAAGCGGCCGGCCGCTCGGCCACTCGGCCCACGGCCAACATGCTGCTTTGCGGCGGCGAGATGACGGCCGCGAACTCATCGACGCGGTGTTTGCCGAGGTTGGTCAACGACGTGGCGCCGCCCTGGAAGAGATCGGCCGACGTCTTCCCCGAACGAACCGCATCGACAACGGCGGCTCGCTGGCGGACGAGATCAACGATGCCAAGCCGGTCGGCATGATGAATGATCGGCACCATCAGCCCGTCGCCCTGTTGTATCACGAGTCCGACGTCGATGCCGGGCAGTTCGACGATCGTATCGTTCTGCCAAATGCGATTGGCGTGGGGACAAGCTTGCAATGCCAGGACCATCGCCCGCAGAATGAAATCGGTCAGGCTGGGCCGCTGGCCGCTGCATCGCTCGATGGTTGCGAGCATCTGGGCGCGCAGTTCGACCAGCGTCGTAACGTCGGCTTCCGCGCGGAGATAGAAATGGGGAACGGTGGCAAAGCTTTCGCTGACCTTGGCCGCAACCGCTCGACGCATCGGCGACAGCGTGCCGGCTGTTGCGGTTCGCTTGGAGGTTTGGCTCGGAGTCGTTGCCAGCCGCGTGGTTCCCGCCCGCAATACGTCGGCCTCGACGATCCGACCGTTTGGCCCCGTGCCGCGAACGGCGGCGGAGTCGATGCCGTGTTGGCGCATGGCCGCGCGGGCGCGAGGTGACGCTGGTATGCGTGAGTTCGTTGTCATGGAGTTTCGACAAGTCCTTAGTTTTTCTGAATGGTTCCCAGTTGTTGGCCGAGCGGGACAACGGTTCCTTCGCCGGCCAGAATTTCCGCCAGGATGCCGTCGGCGGGCGATTCGACCTGCGTGACGGCCTTGTCGGTTTCGATTTCCAGCAAAGCTTCCCCCTTATGAACCGTGTCGCCCACCTTTTTGAGCCAAGCAACCACCGTGGCCTCGGTAATAATCAAATCCATATTGGGCATGATCACCGGCACGCCGGCCCCCGTGGCCACAGCCGCCTGCGGTGTTGCGGCCGCTGGTTTCGGCGCCTCAACCGCCGGCTTGGGCGCCGAGGCTGGAACAGCCATGGGCGCGGATGGCTTTGCCTGGCCACTACCGCCTTGGACAGGCACTACGGTTGTGTTACGCGGGGCGGCAGGCGCACGACGCGGAATCGGCGGGCGTCCCTCGATGACGGCTCGAGCAGCCGCCACGATTTTGTCGGCGCTTGGCACAACCGCATTCTCCAACGGAGGACTAAACGGATGGGCAACCGGCTCGATGTGAAGCCGGCCCACCGGAGCGTCGAGTTCGTCGAAAGCGTGTTCCATGACCACGGCCGCCAACTCGGCCCCGACGCCGCACATCGAGTAGCCCTCGTCCACGACCAACAGCCGACCTGTTTTGGCCACGCTGGCCACGATCGTATCGACGTCCAAGGGCACGATCGTCCGCAGGTCGATCACTTCGCACGAAATCCCTTGCGCGGCCAATTTTTCAGCCGCCTCGATCGAACGGTGCAGCATGAGGCTGGAAGACACGATCGTCAGTTCGGTGCCTGGCCGCACCACCTTGGCTTGGCCGAAGGGGATGAAATACTCCTCCGTCGGCACCGCGCCCTTGATGGACAGAAGCGACTTATGTTCCAGAAAAATCACCGGATCGCTTGCCCGCAAGGCCGTCTTGAACAGGCCCTTGGCGTCGGCGGCGTTTGACGGGACGACGACGATCAGCCCCGGACAATTCGCCCACACGGGATGGTACGCGCCGCTGTGGTGTGGTCCGGCGTTTTTGATGACGCCGGTGAATGCGCGAACGACCATGGGCACGGAGACTTGGCCATTGCTCATATAGCGGAGTTTGGCCGCTTGGAGCACGATCTGACTGGCCGATTCCCAGAGAAAATCGCCCATCATCAAATCGGCGACGGCCCGACAGCCGGAGGCCGAGGCGCCGATCGAGGCCCCGGTGAAGCCCAATTCGCAGATGGGCGTATCGATCATGCGTTGGCCGCCGAATTCCTTGAATAGGTTTTTCGTGTGTCCGAAGCTGCCGCCGCGGTCGCCCGTCCCTTCGCCGAAATAAATAATGTGCGGATCGCGGCGCATTTCCTCGGCAATGCCGTCGCGCACGGCGTCGAGCCAACTTTGCATCTTCGTCTCGGTCGGCGCAGCGTCGGGATCGGCATAAGCAATCGGCGGATTGATCGGCTCGGCCCAGGTATGCGCGGCGGCGGTTTCCGGATTCGGATGAGGAGACTTTCGGGCGAACTCGGCCGCCTCCTGAATTTCCTTCTCCACCTCGGCTTCGATCGATTTCAAGTCGGCTTCGGTGGCGTTTCCCGATTCGACCAACCAGCGGCCGAATGTCAGGATGGGACAACGTTTTGCCCAGTCGTCCCACTCTTCCTGCGTGCGGCACCAACCGATGACCGGGTCGCCTTCCTGGTGCCCCATCTGTCGATACGTCAGCGACTCGATCAGCGTTGGCCCCTCGCCGGCGCGGGCTCGCCGGACCGCTTCTTTTGCGGCCTGCCACACGGCCAACACGTCGTTGCCGTCGACCTGTACGCCCGGGCTGCCGT
>CAZWNM010000076.1:0-7422 GCA_964635765.1 uncultured Planctomycetaceae bacterium
AATTATCAGGTTCAGCCCGGCGCGCCCGTGGCGAGCGTCGGCTGCAATCACGGCGACGACCCGACCGTGCGTCGCACCGAAGTCGCAGGTTTGAATCGTTTCAACGGCCATCCGAATCTTCAAGTGTCGGACCAGCCGGTGGAAGGCCGCAGCGGCGGCGGACTGTTTACCCGGGAAGGCTACGTCATCGGCGTGTGCATTTTCGCCGATCCCTCGACGCAGCAAGGCACCTACGCGGCACCGGCGGCAATTTATGAGGAATTGGACCAAAACAAATTGGCGGCCGTTTATAGTCCCTCGAATGAAAGCCCGATCCGGTTGGCCATTGAAGCCCCGTCGGCGATAGCGGCCACTGCGACGCCGCCGGCGGCTTTGCCCGGCCCAATGGTCGCCGGCCCGCCGCTTCCCTCGGCTTTGCCTGGTCCCGCGCCCGGCGGCGATGCCATGGCGGCGTGGACTCCGATGGCGCCGGCGATTCCAACGACTGCGCCCGCTGCCGGCGGCGTTGTGGCGGCGTCGGCGATCGCGTCGGCCGCTCCGTTGGCCGCGCATGAGCAAGCCGCGTTCGATGAAATTCACCGCCGCGAGAAGGAAGGGGCCGAAATTGTGTGCATCGTTCGGCCGCGAAACAACCCGGAAGCGAAAAGCGACGTGATTATTTTGGATCACGCCTCGCCGGAGCTTGTCCGACGGCTCGCCGCCGAGGGTCGGCGCCAAGTTCAACCCTACGAGACCGCGCTGGAATTGCCGAAGCCGCGCCGCATTTTGTTGGAATGGTCGGCAAGCGGAACAAACTAGTGGCCAGTGGCTAGTGGCTAGTGGCCAGTGAAAAACCGCAAGTGACTCATGCGGAGGACGCGCGGAGCAAGCTCCGTCGCTTCACGTTCTGACCGCTGACCACTAACCACTGACCACTATGTCCGCATCCAAAGTCGCCCTACTCACCGGCAGCGGAAAACGCCGCGTCGGCAACGCCGTGGCCTTGGCGTTGGCCGATCGCGGATACGCTATCGCCCTGCATTACAACCGCTCGGCCGATGCGGCCCGGCAAACGGTCGAGGAACTGGAAGCCAAGGGCGTTCGCGCGGCGGCGTTTCAGGCCGACGTGTCGGCGGAACGCGATGTCGCTCGGCTGTTCGACAAAACGCTGGAAACATTCGGCCGGCTCGACGTGCTCGTGACCGCCGCCGCCGTCTGGGAGCGAAAGCCGCTGGAAGACGTGACGGCCGCGGACGTGCGACGGCATTTCGAGGTCAACGCGCTCGGCACGTTTTTATGTTGTCAGCGGGCGGGCTTGGCAATGGTCGAGCAGCCCGAAGGCGGTGCGATCGTCACCATCGGCGACGCCGCGTGCGATCGGCCCTACGCGGGCTATGCGGCCTATTTTGCCGCCAAGGGCGCGATACCCACGTTGACGCGGGTTTTTGCCGCCGAATTGGCCGCACGCAATCCGGCGGTGCGCGTGAATTGCATCTTACCCGGCCCCGTGATGGCGCCCGACGACGCAACGCCGCACGCGATGAAGGGCGTCATCGCCGGCACACTGCTCAACCGGCTCGGCCGGCCGGAAAACATCGCCCAGGCCGTTCTTTTCTTGGTCGAAAACGACTACGTCACCGGAATTTGCCTGCCGGTCGATGGCGGCTCTTTGGGACGCCGTGCGTGAAATGGCCGCTCCGTCGTGCGCCGCCGCCATCGAGCGACGCCGAAAACAGGCGGGCCAGAATGCTCGCTCACCCGCCGACGTACTTCGCGTAGATCGCCCGGGCGACCGAAGCGTCATCGGTGCCGGAAACGATTGCGCGGCCGTCGGCGAAAATCGTCAGTTCGCAATCCTCGACCTTCAATCGCAGCAGAAATTGATTGCGAACGAGCGACCCGACGCCGGCAAGACGTTCGGCCAATTCGTCGAGCGAAACGGTCGCGTCGGGCCGGCTCAGTTGCACGGCGTTTCGCCCGCACAGCACGGCGGCGCGGCTCGCCGCCCGATTGGAAAGCCAACGGTATTCGCCGTGTTTGCACGTCGGGCAATCGACCTGCTCGCGCAACCGGCGAACGTCAATGTGGCGGAATTCGTTTTTCCAGAGATCGACGACCAGCAGCGCGCGTGAAATCGCCGCCCGATTGCCGCTCAAAATCTTCAGGGCCTCGGCCGCCTCGAACGATGCGATGACGCCGACCGTCGGCCCGAGGATTCCGGCCGATTCGCACGTCGTCGCGCTGCCGGGCATGGGACAATCGGGCATGAGGCACCGCAGGCAGGCGGTTTCGCCGGGCACGATCGTCATCGACCGCCCCTCGGCCCCCACGCAACCGCCGTAAATCCACGAGATGCCGAGCATCACGGCCGCATCGTTCAACAGAAATCGCGTCTCGAAATTGTCGGTCCCGTCGAGGATCAAATCGACGCCTTCGCAAAATCGTTCGACGTTGGCCGGCTCGATGTCGGCGACGATCGGCTCGACGACGACCGTCGAATTGACGAGCCGCAACTTTTCGGCCGCCGCGACGGCCTTCGGCATTCCGGCCCTTGCGTCGGCTTCGTCGAAAAGCGATTGCCGCTGCAAATTGCTGAGTTCGACGAAATCGCGATCAACGATTCGCAGCGTTCCCACGCCCGCGCGAACCAGCAAATTCGCGATCGTGCTTCCCAGCGCCCCGCAGCCGCAAAGCAAGGCTTTCGATTGCGCCAGCCGCCGTTGCCCCTCTTCGCCGAGCGGCGAAAAACGCATTTGCCGGGCGTAACGGGCGAAATCAAATGTCGTTGGAGAGTCCGATGGCACAACCAATTCTCGCAGTTTTCACTCTTCGTTTGGTTTTCGACACTGCCCATCTTAACACGTAGGAAATGCGATTCAATGTGGGATTGTCGATTTTCAAACTCTGTACCCTAGCAATAGGGGGTGATTGATTTTCGCCGCCGAGCGTCCTACACTTGAATTCGATCTCATTGAGAGGGACAAACTGGGAAGGTAAACAAGATGAAACTCGGACCTCGCGTCGGCGTTCGTTCCGTGAAGCCGCTCCAAGGTTTTTTGGTGTCGGTGACTTTCGATGATGGCGTGCAAAGAGAAGTCGATTTCGAGCCGTATCTGCAAGGCCCGATATTCGAGCCGATGCGAAACAATCCGGCCGTTTTTCGTTCCATGACGATTGCCCACGGCGTCCTCGCGTGGCCGAACGGCGCCGACCTCGACCCCGACGTTTTGTACTACGGACTGAAACCGGCTTGGATGGAGCAGGAAGCCGCTCGGTGCCGGTAATTGGAGCTGAAATGAGGACGCGGCCAGTATTTGGTAACGACCTGAATGTCGGTTGAAGGCAATACGATCCCTGTCATTTTCAAAACTAGCTGCGTCCCCGTTTTAACTCCTGTGATATGGTTCATTGGCTAGGCAAAGGTCAATAGAGCCAGTTCTAAAACTGATTTTTAGTTCGTACGTGTAACTGGTTTTATGGATATTTGCCGGGAAACTCGCACCATCCACTGCTACTGCCTGCCCCTCAGAGGAGAGTTTTGGAACCAGCTCTAGTAAATCGCGGAAGGTGTAGGAAGAGGACCAAAATGCGCGTCAGGATATTGTACTGGGCTCTCGTAATGGTTTGCGTGGTGGCGTCCATTGCATGGATGTGGCCTAAATCGGATGTACTCTCTTATGATGAGGGTCGGCGATATTTTGGACACTTCCGTGGGTTTGGCCTTGCGGGCAATTGCGGCTGTCTTCAGTGGCTGGTGGGACGATCCTACTACAGTGTTACTTATCCGCCGACAGGGAGGCGGCAGGATGGTGTCACGACAATTTCGGCAAAACCGGGATACAATTACTTTCGGGGGACCTATCCTGACGGCACTCTTCGCGAAGAAGGTGAAGGGCTCACCGAATACTCCTATATTGAGCCTATACCCAATACTTACAAAGTGCGGTGGGGCAAGTATTACCATACTGACGGCACTCTCGGAAGCGAGATAGTCAATGGCTCTGGTACTCAAACGTATTGGATACCCGATGGAACCAAAGTATGGGAACTCGTGTTACTTGATCAGGTTCCCGTACGAGTTTCTGAATGGTATCAAAATGGTGAGGTGGCAATCGTCGAACAGTACAAGAACGGCCTCCGCCACGGAGCATTCACGTCGTTCTGGCCTGATGGTCGCAAAAAGGTTGAGGGTGCGTACAATATGGGCAGCCGAGACGGGAAATGGATCCGCTATGACTGCAACGGAAAAATTGCGAGTGTCGAACACTACAAACACGGAGAAGGAGAAGAACGGGAGTCGAAACGGGGACGCAGCTAGTTTTTGGAATATGGTGTGGAAAAATCAGGTTTCGACCGATTTCTTCGCCTTTTCTGTTAGCACCTTCGCCAAGAACCCCGCCGTCGCCGAACCGTTCGCGCGGGCGACCATCTCGGGCGTGCCTTTGGCGACGATCTGGCCGCCTTCGTCGGCGGCGCCGGGGCCGAGATCGATGATGTAGTCGGCCGCACGCATCATCTGCAAATTGTGCTCGACCACAATCAGTGAATGGCCGACCGCAAGCAAGGCGTCGAAACAATCGAGCAGTTGCGCCACGTCGGCGAAATGCAGGCCGGTCGTCGGCTCGTCGAGAATGAACAGGCAGCGGCCGCGTTTGGCGCTGCTCATGTAACCGGCCAGCTTCAACCGCTGCGCCTCGCCGCCGGAAAGCGTGTTCGCCGGCTGGCCGAGCCGGATGTAATCGAGGCCCACGTCGATGAGTTTTTTCAATCGGGCTTGCACCTTCTGCTGACCGCGAAAAAACGTAAACGCCTCGCGCACGGTCATTTCCAGCACGTCGGAAATGTTTCGGCTGCGGTAGGTCACGTCGAGAATCTCGTCGCGGTAGCGATGCCCGTTGCATTGCGGACACCGCATGTAAACGTCGGCCAGAAATTGCATGTCGATCTGCAAAAAGCCGTCGCCTTGGCAATTCGTGCAACGGCCACCGTCGACGTTGAAGCTGAAATGCCCGGCGCCGAAGCCGCGCGTTTTCGCCTCGACCGTATCGGCGAACACCGCGCGAATTTCGTCGAAAACCTTCAGATACGTCACCGGATTCGAGCGCGGTGAACGGCCGATCGGGCTTTGATCGACCATAATCACGTCGTCAATCTGGCCGTCGCCGAACACGTCGGAGAAAGGGCACGGCTTCGGGGCGTCTTTGTGCAGCCGGCGGCACAGGGCCGGAAAAAGCGTGTCTTCGATCAACGTGCTCTTGCCCGACCCGCTCACGCCGGTGACTAAACACAAGACGCCGAGCGGAAATTCGATGGTGACGTTTTTCAGGTTGTTGCCGCGCGCGCCGGACAATCGAACCCAGCCGTGATTCGGCTTTCGCCGCTCGTTGCTGGCGGCGAAACCGCGCCGGCCGGCCAAATAATCGCCGGTGAAACTGTCGAGCGAATTTTCCATTTCCTTGGGCGTGCCCTGAAAAACGACCTTCCCGCCGCGCTCGCCGGCGCCCGGCCCGATCTCGACCACTTGATCGGCCGCCCGAATGATCGCCTCCTCGTGTTCGACCACCACGACCGTGTTGTTTCGGTCGCGGAGTTGCTTGATTGTTGCGAGCAACTGATCGATGTCGCGCGGATGCAGCCCGATCGAAGGTTCGTCGAGCACATACAGCATGTTGACCAGGCTGGAGCCGAGCGCCGAGGTGAGCGCGACGCGCCGGGCTTCGCCGCCGCTTAAAGTTCGCAGCGTTCGATCGAGCGTCAGATAGCCGAGGCCGACCGATTCGAGATATGAAAGCCGGGCGCGAACTTGGTCGAGCATCATGCGGCCGACCAGCCGTTGGTGCTCGGTCAAATCGAGAGTGCGAAAAAACTCGACGGCGTCGCGCACTTTCATCGCGCCGATTTCGCCAAGATTTTTGCCGCCGACGCGGGCGCAAAGGGCCTCGGGCCGCAATCGCATTCCGCCGCAGGCCGGGCAAGGGCGATAGCTTCGCCACCGGCTGAGAAACACGCGGATGTGCATCTTGTACTTCCGCCGTTCGAGGCCGGCAAAAAAGCCGTCCAGCCCGGCGAAGTCGTGCTCCGGCACGCCGTGGACGATCCGGGCGACTTGTTCGTCGGAAAGCTCGCGGAACGGCACGTCCATCGGAATGCCGCACTTCGACGCCACGGCCGCGAGGGTTTTCAACTCGTGTGAATACGCCGGCGTGTTCCACGTCGCAATCGCCCCGCCGCGCAACGTTCGATTCGCGTCGGGCACGATCAATTCCATGTCGAGATCGACGACATTGCCGAACCCTTCGCAGCGCGGACACGCCCCCAGCGGGCTGTTGAAACTGTACAGCCGCGGCTCCGGCATCGGATACTCGATGCCGCATTCCTCACAAGCCAGTTGCTCGCTGAAGCCGACGCGACGCCAGGAGGGGAGACTGGAAGACTGAGAGACTGGGAGGCTGGGAGACGGGAGGCTGGAGACTGGAGACTGGGGATTGGGGGTGTTTTCGACGAACGCACTGCATCGGCCGCGGCCCTTGGCGAACGCCGTTTCCAGCGAATCGCGGAGCCGATTGTCGCTCGCGCCACCGGCGGAAAGTCGATCGACAATCGCGTAGATTGTCGGACACTGACCACTGCCCACTGACCACTGACCACTAATCCGCTCATCGAGATTGACCAACGCTCCGTCGATCATGGCGCGGACAAAACCGTCTTCGCGCAAGCCGGCGACGAGTTGCTCCGTGGTTTCGCCGTCAACCGGCGTGCAAGGAAACGCGACCATGTAGCGTGTGCCGGGCGGCAGGGCGGCCAACGACTCGGCGGCGTTTTGCGGCGTGTCGCACCGCACCTCGCGGCCGCATCGCATGCAAAACGTGCGGCCGATTTTCGCCATGAGCAACCGCAAATAATCGTTCGTCTCCGTCGCCGTCCCCACGGTCGAACGGCTCGACCGGCTGACGTTTTTGCCCGTCACCGCGATGGCCGGCGGAATGCCATCGATGCGTTCGGCCTCGGGCTTTTCCAATCGCTGGAGGAATTGCCGGGTGTAGGCCGAAAAGCTTTCGATATACCGGCGTTGGCCCTCGGCGTAGAGGGTATCGAGGGCGAGGCTGCTTTTCCCGCTGCCGCTGAGGCCGCAAAAAACGACCAACTGGCGGCGAGGGATGTCGAGGTCGATGGATTTCAGGTTATGCACCCGAACGCCGCGCAGTGTGATGTGGCCCGCCATACTCATGCTGCTGCTCAGTAGGCTATTTCGAGGGTTTCCGAAACTTGCATTCTAACAGAAATGGGGTATTTTTCCAAATGCCCCCCCACAGAATTATTTTTTTCGTCCAACAACGCCCAACAACGACTTACAATAGTGGGGGGACTATCGTTCCAGCGGAAATCTTCCCATAATCGGACACTGAAGTGCTGTAAACAGACGAGCTGGTTCACGGAATGCAA
>CAZWNM010000077.1:0-7319 GCA_964635765.1 uncultured Planctomycetaceae bacterium
CGGAACGACCGCCGGAGGCTATCTCGGCTGGTGGATCTGCGACGGCCTCGGCTTCGGAATCATGGGGGACCTCTTCCTCAGCACCATCGGCACGCTGATCGGAGTTTACGCGGCATGGCGCGTGTTGACCGACTATCTGAGTTGACCGCGCGCCGTGCCGAGCCGCGTTATTCGGCAGCGATTGACGTTTGGCCGCCGGCGTTGGCTATTTTTCATCCGCCAGCGAAACAACCAAGCGTTTGCCGACGGCGTCGGCGTAACGAACGAGCGTTTCCACCGTGGGATTGGAACGTCGGCCCGTCTCCAACTTCGAGAGCGCCGAGCGATCCATGCCGGTCAGTTCGGTCAGGTCGGCCAAGCTCAATCCCTTCTGCTGTCGGGCGGCTTTCAATTGCACAAGCAACTCATCCAATTGATCCAACGCGGCCAAGCGTTGCTGATGCCGCGCGATCAGTTCCGGCAGTTCCACGGCCGTCTGTTCGCGAATTTCCCGATACTTCGCCGCTTCCTTGGGCGTCAACTTCTGCTTGCGAACGATGCGTTGCATGGTCATGACAGCCTTTCGTCCCAGCCCACTTTCAACTATTGGAGATTCTCGAAACTACTTACGTCAAGTTGCCCATGCTCCATACAATTGACAGTTACACGTGCATGCTGCGGTAGACCACCTCCTTCTGCCCGCAGAGAAAACATATGTTGGCCTGGAGGAATTGGAAAATCGTCAACTGCAAATGGCACATAAAAACTTTGACGCTGTATGTCATGGCCAACCAAGTCAACCCATTGAGTTGCACCTGGAAGTATGTCAAAATGCGGCGATTTATTTCTGGTACCCATAGCGCGCAAAGGATGACCAGGAAAAAACTCGCTACGTTTTGACGATTCAACATCCTCTAAAACAAGTTGTGCATTTGTTATTGGGGTGAGACTGTCATTTCGGACAATCACACGAAAAAGGCGATGCCCACCATGCTCCTGCATTTCCGGTCTTTGGTGAGTTCCGTGGTACTCAATTGACAATTTAGGTTTAGCGGCCTCTTCCAGTATGCGTTTTCCCTTTAACTCGTCGCGCCAAGTCAAAAAACAAGACCACAACAGGGAAAAAAGCATAATGGAGCCATAACACCACCACGGTATAGATTTACCGCTCCAGTGCTCACATCCACCAACTATTGCAATGGCTATGCCACCGGTTAATAACGGTATCCACTTGCCGACTACACATTGAACAAATAGCTTGAAGTCTTTCACCTGCTGCCCTCCACCAGCTAACAACTTCACGTATATTACACCGCGTGGACGCGGCGGCTAAACGAAGACCCGAATGCCGCATTGCTTGCGCCACAAGCGGCTTTCCAATCCCTCACTCCCGGAAAACAGGACGCTCACGCATCCCGCTCGCCGATCCCATGTCCCACGCCCCTCGTTCCTACGAACAGCCCATGCTGCTGCCGCAGTTGTGGCAGAGATAGCAGTTGCCGTTGCGGACGGTGATCGCGCCGCAATTGTCGCACGTCGGGGCGTCGGCTTGGAACGAGGCGAATTGCTCGCTGCGCGAAAGGATCGAGGGCGTTTCCGCTAAAACCAGCGACGCCAGCCGGTCTTTCACCGCCGGAACGACCACGCGCTTCGCCCCGGGCTTCGCGCCGGCATGACCGTTGCCATTCGCCGAGCCATTGCCATTGGCCGAGCCGTTTCCGTTGGAGCCGTTGCCGTTGGCCGAGCCGTTCGATTTCGCCGATCCTTGGGCCGCGTTTGGCCCGCCGGCCGTCGTGGCGGCGGGCCGAGGCTCTGCGGCATCCTCTCCCGTTTCCGGCGGATGCAAGCCGTCCGCCTGCGAGATCATCTTGTTCGCCTCGCGGAAACCTGGCAAAAACGTCACGCCAAGCCAGCGGAAAATGTAATCGACGAGGCTCTTCGCGATCCGAATGTCGGGATTCTTCGTAAAGCCCATCGGCTCGAACCGCGTGTGCGAAAACTTGTTCACGTACACCTCGAGCGGCACGCCGTATTGCAGGCTCATCGAAACGGCCGTGCCGAAGCAATCCATCAGGCCGCCGATCGTGCTGCCTTCCTTGGCCATCGTGATGAAAAGCTCGCCGGGCCGGCCGTCGGGATACAGGCCCACGGTGATGTAACCCTCGTGCCCGGAAATGCTGAACTTGTGCGTGATCGACTGCCGGGTGTCGGGCAGCCGCTCGCGGCGCGGCGACGGCACCGACTTTTCGGCCGCCTTGCCCGCCTTCGTTTTCGTCGAAAGCGGCTGAATCTCCTTCGAGCCGTCGCGGTAGATCGCCAACGCCTTGAGGCCCAACCGCCAGCCTTCCATGAAAGCCTCGGCGACGTCGTCCGGCGTGCTTTCGCGCGGCATGTTCACCGTTTTCGAGATCGCCCCGGAAATGAACGGCTGCGCGGCGGCCATCATTTTGATATGCGCCAGCCACGCGATCGAACGTCGGCCGTTTCGCGGCGGAAACGCGCAATCGAACACCGGCAAATGCTCCGGCTCCAAACCCGGCGCCCCTTCGACCGTGTCTTGCTTGTCGATATAGGCGACGATCGCCTCGATTTGCTCGTTGTTGTAGCTGAGCGTTCGGAGCGCGAGCGGCACCTCTTGATTGACGATCTTCAGCATTCCGCCGCCGGCCAATTGCTTGTATTTCACCAGCGCGATGTCCGGCTCGATGCCGGTCGTGTCGCAATCCATCATGAAGCTGATCGTGCCGGTCGGGGCCAACACGGTCGATTGCGCGTTGCGGAATCCATGCCGGCGGCCGTGGACCAAAACCTTGTCCCAAAGATCGCGGGCGGCCTCTTGCAGATACTTCGGGCCGGCCTTGATCTGATCGACCCGCTCCCAGTGCATCTCCATGACGTGCAGCATCGGGTCGCGGTTCTTCTCGTATTCCTCGAACGGCCCGACCGCCGCGGCCAGCTCGGCGCTCGTGTGGCAAGCCGCTCCGTGCAAAATCGCGGTGATCGCGCCGCACAGCCCTCGGGCTTCGTCGGAATCGTACGCCAAGCCGGAAGTCATAATCAGGCTGCCCAAGTTCGAATAGCCCAAGCCGAGCGGACGGAAGCGATGGCTGTTGGTCGCAATGCGCCGCGTCGGATAACTGCCGTGATCGACCAAAATCTCCTGGGCGATGAAAACCAATCGGCAAACCTCGCGGAACCGCTGATGATCGAACGTGCCGTCGTCGCGGCGGAATTTCATCAGGTTGACGCTCGCCAAGTTGCAGGCCGAGTCGTCGACGAACATGTATTCGCTGCATGGATTACTGGCGTTGATGCGGCCCGAGTTCGGGCAGGTGTGCCAGCGGTTGATCGTCGTGTCGAATTGAACGCCGGGATCGCCGCAACACCACGTCGAATTCGACATCTTCGAGAACATCTCGCGCGCCGGATACGTCGGCCCAGCCTTCTCCGGCTTCGTCACCCAATGGGTCGTCCACGGTTTGTCGGCTTCGACCGCTTGCATGAACTCGTCGCTCAAGCGAACCGAAAGATTCGCGTTCTGGAACAGAACCGTGTCGTAGGCTTCTTGCGGATCGTAGCCCTGCTCGACCAACGTGCGGACTTTCTTCTCCTCGCGATTTTTGCACTCGATGAACTCCAGCACGTCGGGATGCCAGTCCTTGAGCGACTGCATCTTGGCCGCGCGCCGGGTTTTGCCGCCGCTTTTCACCACGGCCGCGATTTGATCGTATACCCGCATGAACGACAGCGGGCCGGACGGTTTTCCGCCGCCGGAAAGTTTTTCGCGGCACGACCGCAACGTCGATAGGTCGGTGCCCGTGCCCGAGCCGAACTTGAACAACATCGCTTCGCTGCGGGCAAGCTCCATGATGTCTTCCATGTTGTCTTGCACGCTCTGGATGAAGCAGGCCGAGGCTTGCGGGAACTCGTAGGGGTTCTCCGGCTGGCTTATCTTGTCGGTCGCCCGGTCCCAACGCCAATTGCACATCGCGCCCTTGACGCCGTACTGATGGAACAACCCGACGTTGAACCAGACGGGCGAATTGAACGAGGCGTATTGATGCAGGCAGAGCCAAGCTAGATCGCGATAGAAACGTTCGCCGTCGGCCTTTCCGGCGAAGTAGCCGTCGGCGACGCCCCAATCGGCGATGGTGCGGCAAACGCGATGAATGAGCTGACGAACGCCCTTCTCGCGTTCGCCGGTTCCCACCTCGCCGTAAAAATACTTATTCGCCACGACGTTCGTGGCCAACTGGCTCCAAGAGGTCGGAATTTCGCAATCGGTTTGCTCGAAAAGCACCTCGCCGCCTTCGCCCTTAATGGCGGCAGTGCGCAAGTCCCATTCGACCGTGGCGAACGGATCCGTGCCGTCCGGGCAGAATTGGGCCTGGATCGAAATGCCCGCCGTGGGCTGCTTCGATGCCTTTTGAGCCACGTGATCGGCGGCCGCAACTGCTTCAACACTGAGATCGAGTTCCGGCTTATTCATGAGGAGATTCCTTGTTCCATAAGGCTTTTGAGGTGCGAATCCTTTCCCGAACGCCTACAATATATTGTACCTCGTCCAATCAAGGGCACAATATACAGTCGAGATCGTCCAAGTGTAACGATTTCCTAACCGTGGTCAATCATCTCCTGAAAACTAGTCGTAACATCTGATGGCAAGAGGAGTTGCGACGAAAAATGTTCACGGCGGCTAAAGACAACCGGGGGCTTAAAAAAAACGCAACCTGCTTATCTTCAGGAGGTTGGGCGTTTTTGGCGGTACAACATAAGATTTTTCGATTAGAAAAGTTTTTACGGATAAATTTTGGTGAAGACAATAAAAATGGGGTAAATGCGTTAGGTGAAATAGACTCTGGAAAAGCAATTGCGGCAAAATGGATCACTTGCGCAATATGAGATACATGCGTCGCTCAACGGCGCGGCGGACGGACGCAACGCACAGTGTGCAACCAAATCGCTACGCATCCTTGATTTTGGCCAATTCGGTCTCAGCAGCGGCAAGCTGCTGTTCGAGCGACTTCAGTTCGCTCGGATCATCCATCTGCTTCCTGGCTCCGGCTAATTGCAGCCGCAGGGCCTGGATGCGTTGCTGAAGCACGTTCGTTTTCTTCTTGATCTTTTTGTCCATGGCATAAACTAGTTTTCGTTCTTCAATCTTTTCATCGCGTCCGCCTTCGTACGAATCTCGCCGTCGAGTTGAGCCGTGCGGATTCGATCCAAAATCACCTTGAACTTCGGGCCGGCGGGAATGCCGAGGGCCAACAAATCGGCGCCGGTCAACAGCGGCGGCGGATCGAGCTTCTCACGCGGCTGGGTCAACAGTCGCCGACAGTGTTCGGCCGCCAGAGCGCCCTCCGCCGACGCCGCCTCGGTCAACTTCAGTAGATCATCCGCGCCGTCGGCCGTCAACAGTGGGTGAAGCAACGACCAACGCATCGCCGGTGCGTTTTTCAATGCCGCATGGTGCTCGACCAGCCAGACGATCCGCTCCGTTTCCTTGTTCGACAATCGCCACCGGCGGCAAACTGCTTCAGCGCCCGCCGGATCGACAAACGGCGTCAAAACCGCCGCCAACGCCAGCGGAAATTCAGCGTTAGGAGCAAGCAGCGACAAAATCGCAGTCATCACATGGGTGCCACTGCTGGCTTGTCCAGCAGTGATTTCCGGCAGCACTTCGGCGGCCAGACCGGTTTCCAACAGCAAGCGGACTCCGGCCGCGCGATTTGGATCGGCCAGCAACCGCCGCATTTCGGCTGCAATTCGCTCAGGACTCACCGCATGAATCTCCGGGGCCATTTCGACGACGGCCTCTCGCGTTTTTTCTTCCAACGTAAAGCCGAGAACGGTGGCAAAACGCACCGCCCGAAGCATCCGCAGCTTGTCTTCGGCGATGCGGTCTCGCGGGCTGCCGATGGCGCGCAGCCGCCGCTTGGCCAAATCCTCTTGTCCGCCGACAAAATCGATCACGCAATTTTCAACCGGATCGTAAAAAAGCCCGTTGACGGTGAAGTCGCGGCGCGAAGCGTCTTCCACGGGCGAGCTAAACGTGACGCTGTCGGGATGGCGGCCGTCACTATAGGCGGCGTCGCGACGGAAGGTGGCCGCTTCGACCGTGCCGGCCGCTTTGGGGCCAATCACCGAAATGACGCCGAAGGCCGCGCCGATGGCCAGCGTGCAGCGTCGGCCGAACAGCGTGCGGATTTCCTGCGGCACGGCGCTGGTGGCCACGTCGTAATCCTTTGGCGTGCGGCCGAGCAATTGATCGCGGACGCAGCCACCGGCCCAATAGGCCGTGAATCCGGCCTCGCGCAATCGGCGAACCACTTCGGCGGCGAATCGGCGTTGTTCTTCGGGTTGAAGCATCGGAAAAATCCTGCAAAACGCACATTCAAAAAATGCCTTCGTTGCGTCCTAGCGCCTTTGCGTGATGCTTTTTATTTTTGGTCGCGTCCTCGGTGCCTCCGTGGCGTTCTTTCCATTTCGAAATAGCGGAGCTATTCTCCTTCACCCTTGACCATCTCCTTGAGCTGCCGCCGCACTTCGGCGCGCGTGAGCAACGCTTGGGGGAAGCGGATGTTCGGGTCTTGCGTCTCGTCCTCGTCGCCACCGCCTTCCCATTGGACTTGATCGACCTCGCGTTCCAAGGCGTCGAGCCAACTGGGCAACTCGAAACCGGCGCCGAGTGGCTCCTGCGTGAAGCGATCGATCCGCTCCTCCAACTCCTTGATCGCCTTGTGCGGCAAATCGTCGCGCAACTCCGTTACGGCCGGCGGAATCAGCGCACACAGCCGGTCGATTTCCAACGGGCGAACGAATCGCTCGGCCAGCCGTTCGGCGATGCTCGGCAATCGCATTCCGTATTTTTCGCAAAGCTCGTCGAAATGGAAGCGATACTCGTCGGCCGTGAGGGCGGTGCGGCGTGCGACGGCGTGGCGCCAGATTTCGGCGGCGGCGTCGCGGCCCGCCCGAACCAACGCCCGATGCGCGAGGACGACTGGCCGCAGGTGCCACGCCCGGCGGTCGTAATTCGCGCGGAGCCGCAGGAAATCCAAGAGCGTATACAACATCTCGCCACGGTCCGATTGCGTGGTGATGCTGTTGTAATCGACGTATTCGCCGTAGTTCTCAGCCACGGCCTCGATGGCGACGCCGAGCCAATGGGCGGCTTCGTCGAGCGGAATGGCCGCGTCAAGCTCCGAAAGCAACCGGAACGGCTCGTCCACCTCGGGCTGGCTGCGCAAGGTTTCCAGATATTCTCGAACGCCTTGATGCAGAATGCCGCGCGAGTTGCCGAGGTTCATAAAACGCTGCGTGAACAAATCGCCCCCGTAGGT
>CAZWNM010000078.1:0-7271 GCA_964635765.1 uncultured Planctomycetaceae bacterium
TTGAAGGGAATTCTAATTGTCGCTCAAGGGAAAGAGTAGTTGTCGCCGAACACGCATATGAAGTCGGTAATCGTGCCCTTGCCCGAGTGACTCTTGGTCGCGGCCACTAACACGACCGGCTTTTGGCCGGGCCAGTGATGACGCAATTTGACCGTCAATGCGGCCGCAACGGTATTGGCGCGGTCGGCAATCGTCGCGAAAGCCATGGCGTCGAGGAACTTTTCCATCGTCGCCGTGGAATCGGCTATTTCTGGCACGGGACCCACGTACAAAATGCGCTGTCCCGCTCCGGCATCGTTGTATCCGGGCTTGACCAGCAAGAAGTCGTGGAGATAAAACGGCTCGACTACGATTTCGTCCAACGGACAAAATTGTGTCAAGAACTCCTCGGAACGGAGCATGGCGTTGAGGTGGGTGCTGCTTGGCAATTCGCCAACCATGCGGTCATTACGAACGACGATCATTTTGATACGGTCCACAATCACCGGGGCGAGCTTCGCCCCCGTGTTGATTCGCCGCGCCGTGCCGTCCGGCAGGACTTGCACCAGAGCGTGCCCATCCGCATGGTGCCGGTAGAGGTCGCCATGAATTTTACTGAGCAAACGCCCCAGCTTTCGATAGTTGGGGGCGGCGGTGCGTTCGGTGAACCAGACGAAACGGGCCTTAGGTGGTGGCCGATCATCTAATATTAAGGGTAACCCGTTACAGCCCGTCACAGGCGGGCACTGTTCCGGGTTCGTCTCTGATTGTTCATGGCGCTGGTCCTCAGCGTTTGTCTCGGAGAACTTCCGTGTTGCCTCTGGCTCGTCGGGTGACGCCATGGGGGTCAACATAAATGTTTTTCCTTTCGGGGAAAGTAGACAGTGTCTTTGTTCACATCCGCTTCCACCAGGAAGCAACTCCTTTCGCCATTCGGTGCATCCCTCGGTGCTGGCCAACGCTTGGCCACCGTGCAAAGCAACGGACATTCCGCCGACTACCAGCCACACCGGCATAACTAGAGCCAATACGCCATTTTTTCGCATCTTTGTCTCCAACATAACGGGCCGAGCCTGTGAGCTGCGTGCGTCCAAAGACCCCATACCGTCTGCGGTCTTGGCTTGCACGGACACCTAAATTGCACTGAACTACTATTCAAACTGTCCCTCAACAGTGCGACCGCTCTAAGAACCGGGTGAGTTTCCCGAAAGGTTTTACGAAGCACTGGGTCAGGTCTAGCCCGAGAATGATGAGCCCAAGAAAATGTTCGGAAAACTACGAGCCGGGCAAAAATGAGCCGGTTTCCCGAACAGTATTACGAAGACCTCAATCGCAATTTTCCGGTGAGATTCTTCGCTCGTATCGGCCTTGATCCACCCTCTCAATATGGACGCCAGTTGACCGAACGGTTGGAGCACGCGTAATGTGATCCAAACGCCGAAAAAGTCACCCCACCATCATTGCGAGACGAACATTCACCGATTTTCATTGATTGGACACTTAGTTTCCGAGAATGAGGCATGTGGATGGAAGGTCGCGCGGCGTCCAAAAAACAGAGGGGGTTGACCAGTGCTATACATATTTTTGGGAGGATCAAAAAAATGCGTTTGTGAATTCACAAGAAAGTACCGTTTTCAACCAATGCGCAATGCGGCGCGAATAAGCGGGCAAACTCGACAAACTCTTTGTGCTTCGCAAGTCCTTGCAGAGAAAAGAGTGACGTCGCAAGTTGTTAATCTGAAAGCACTTGCGACTCTGCGACAGGTCAAACTGTCGATCCGGTGGTTGCGGGTTTGATTCCCGTCGCCCTCGCTTGATGATGTAAGTTTCGCTGAATCCAAGACTTAGGATGCCTGTCGGCGATCGGCAGAGCAGCCCGTTTCTTCCCGAGAAAACCGGTAAACTACCGGATTTCTTTTTGGAGGTCGCTGCTATGTCGAATGCTCATCTTGTTGAACGGATTCCAAAATACGTCGCCACAAGCCCTCGGGGCAGCGGCGTATCCCGGTCACAAGCAAATTATCTTCATCGGTTCCCGAGGTCAAGACGCGTTCCGTCCGTATCTGTTGCGGCCTGCGGAAAGCTATTGCTTTTGCCCCGCCGAGAATGAACGGAAGCGCCGGGCGGAATTGCACGATCGCCGGCCTACTCCCATGAGTTGCGGCGATCGGCCGGGTACGAATCGCAAGCAAAAACCGAAAAAGACGCCGGGCGACTGCTACACGTCCTGCTCTTACGTCGCCGCGGTGCATCATGCCATTATCAAGGCGAACAAAGAGCGGGCGAAACAAGGGATCGAAAATCGGATTCCATCTTGGCATCCGATGCACCTTCGAAAAGATGGACAAGCCTTGGTTTTATCCGCTTCCTCACAACCAGGAGGATTTCCTCTTCCGTCCAAATGATCCCTCCACATAACTATGTCCAGGCGGTCAAGGCTTCTGAGTAGCCGATAGCGCTACACGATTTTACATGGAATGACTGCATCTTCATCATAAGAGTAGACGGCGCATAACCGATGATATCCATCCGCAATGACGACTTTTCCGGCGACCGAATCCCTTACCAGAAGGAGAGGCGATAACGCGCGCCCCGCCTGTATTTTCTGCTGGTCTTTTCCGACATGAGAATTGCTGATTCCGAGCAACGATAAGCCGGACGCCCTGAAAATGTCTTTCGCCTTGAACTCCGATGCTGATGCGCGTTTCAACTTATCCACGCAGGTCGTGGCTGCCTGTTTCTTGTAGAGCAGGGTCAAATACGAAAGAGCTGCTGGACAGTCGTGTTCGTCCGGTTCGCTCAACCACTTGATTTTGACGTTCTTCGACATTTTTGTCACCCATGGCGTCTTTGATTCTTTTTTCGTCTTGCCATGATTTGCCTTCCGCGACCACGATGTTGCCATTGTCCAAGTTGAGCGGCGAATGACAAAAGAAACGCTGTTAAAATAGCCGGCGGCTGTCGACCACTGGCTATTCCGACATGAACCCTCTCATGGAAAAGGCCCCTAGTCATCCTTCTTTTTCCGGTCGAGGTGGCCCGATTTGGCGATGGCCCGCCAGAGCCGGCCGCCCAAGGTGATGCTGGCCACGGCTGCCAGCAGCCCCAGGGCCGACGTATTCCGAAATGGAAACACATTGATCAACGGATGCACCTCGTGCGTCAACAACAACGCCGAGGTGACGAACAGCGAACTGGCCAACATGCCCGCCACCAGACGATTGACCGATGGCTCCAGCCCGCGATGGTCGAGATGGATATCGAAGCTGCCGCCCAGCATTTGATCGAGGAG
The DNA here is from genome assembly GCA_964635765.1 of uncultured Planctomycetaceae bacterium. Lineage (GTDB taxonomy): Bacteria > Planctomycetota > Planctomycetia > Pirellulales > Thermoguttaceae. The sequence goes on from CAZWNM010000078.1 coordinate 3,272, forward strand.
GTCGGAAATCCCCTGAGGCAACACGTCGATCAGATGTTCCATTTCGGAATAGAGCCGATGGAATTTGCGCAGCCGCCGCATCGGCGAAAACCGCCGCCAAAGCATCTTGCGGCGATAGGGGCGGATCATTTCCACCAAGCTGAACTTCGGACTGATGAACCGCGCCGTTCCTTCCAGCGTCACCAGCGCCTTGATCAGCATGGCGATTCGCGCCGGAAGCACGATTCGATATCGGCGAATGTGTTCCATCATCTCGTTCATCGCGCCGCTCAGGTCGAACTTGTCGAGCGATTGGCAGCCGTAGTACGAAAGATAATCCGCCACGTCGAGGCACAGCGACGAGCGGTCCAGGTCGGACGGCGCTTTGCCGAGTCGAAGGATCATCGCGGTCGTGTGTTCGGCGTCGAGGCTGCTCAGCGCGATCAACAACTCGCTGACCGCCTCGTGCAGCCGCTCGTCGATACGGCCGACCATGCCGAAATCGAGCAGGCCGATCGTGCACGAATCCATCACCAGCAGGTTGCCGGGATGCGGATCGGCGTGATAGAAGCCGTTGTCGAAGATCATTTTCAGGCAAATGGCGGCGCCGCGCCGGGCGACTTCGTCGAGATCGACGCCCGAGGCTCTCAGCTTCGCGGCTTCCGTCAATTTAATTCCTTCGAGCAGTTCCATCGTCAACACGCGCCGCGTCGAAAGGGTCGGATACGTGCGCGGAATGCGGACGGTCGGATCGTCTCGGAAATCATTGGCGAATTGCTGGATATTGCGTTCCTCGCGGCCGAAATCCAACTCGCGGCGCATGGCCCGCTGAAATTCGGCCACAATGGCCGCCGGCCGATAGTTGTGGAACTCGGGGATCATGTCGGCCATCGTGGCCAAGCCGGCCAAAATGTCCATATCGACGGCGACTTTTTTTTCGATGTCGGTGTGGAGCGTTTTGACCACGACGACTTCGCCCGTCTGAAGCCGCGCCCGATGCACTTGCCCGATCGACGCCGAGGCCATGGCGACCGGCTCGAACTCGGCGAAGATTTCCTCGATGGGCCCGCCCAGTTCGCTTTCAACCAGCTTGCGGACGACCGCCGGCGGATCGGCTGGCACGTTGCCCTGCAACTGCTGAAACTCTTCGGCCAGCGCGACGCCGACCATATCGGGCCGGGTGCTCAGAATTTGGCCCAGCTTGACGAAGGTCGGGCCAAGTTCGGCCATTGCCATGCGGAGGCGCGTTTCCCAAGGCTGGCGCGCGATGGCGACTCCGCCTCGCGCCTTCAAAATATCCTTGGTGAAATCGGGTCCCAGACGCCTTATCCATGCCGCCAACTCGTATTTGCCGAGCACCGAAACAATTTCGTACCAGCGGCTCAAATTGCGGTAGATTTGCGGAATGGAACTGAGCTTCATGGCACGATGATCCGTAGACGTTTTTTGTTGCGCAATTCTACGTCGGCCGATGAACGATGGACGCGGCGATTTGCCCGATTTTTCGCGTCGACAAAACTCGCGGCTACGAATGCTTCACGCACGCCGAAAAACGCCGATTGAAGCGGTTGTAACGAAAACAACGGCGAGGGCGAAACGTTATTTCGATTCCTTCTTCGCGGCGGCCTTTGGCGTCGCGTCCTTCTTCACCGGTTCCTTTTTCGCGTCCGCTTTTTTCGCGTTCGTTTTCAACGCTTCGCCGCCCTTGCCGGGCTTCTCTTCCTTTCCCTTTTCCACTTTTTCCGTTTTTCTTTCCATTTTCCCTTCAACCTCAGAAGACACATTATACAATTTCTGCTGGGCGTCCATCACGTCCTGAAGAATGAACGGTTGCGGGAAACGCTCGTCGCACTGGTCGAGCGTGCGGCGATAACGGCGAATCGCGTCCACCAAATCTTCACCGGCGGTTTGATCCGTGATGTACTCAGGATGCTTGTCGAGCGCCTTCCGCCATGCCTGGAATCCCTGCTTGTACAACGCGTTGGCGGATTCCAAATTGTTGTTGGCCGCTTCCTTGTCGGCGGCGGAAATAAGCTCGCGCGCCCTCAATATCTCGGAGGTTTGCTCCGCGTCGGCCCGCTGGCGCCAATAGATGAAATTGACCGTGCCGCGATCCGTCTTGATGTACCTGGCGCGTTGCTCGTGTTCGGCGATTTGCTTGACGAGTTGTTTGGCCGGCGTAAGTTTTCCAGGCTTGGCCGGCGACGCACCTTGATCGATCCTTCGAGCCACGTCGTCGTACGTCACCCGAATGGCCTCTTCCGCCTGCGCGGCCAATTTCGCTTCGGCTGCGGTGCGTTTCTCCGGCGGCGTTTCCAGGGCCGCCCGCTCGTTCTTCGACACCTTTTGCCGGCGTTCGTTGGCGATTTTCTCGCGCAGGCCGGGCTGCATCGCATTGAGCTTCTCAATCGCGTCCTTCGCGGCCTTGTCTTCCTTTTCGAAATCGTTCAGACGAATTTTGATCGGCTCGCCGGTCGCCTCGTCTCTAAACGAAGTGGCGATTTCCTCGTCGCCGTAACGATGCCAATCGGCGGCGGCGTCGCCCCACGCCCGCGCGGCCACTTCGCCGAATTTCCCGTCGGTTTCCAGCGCCTCGGCATAGTACATTTGGCACATTGAGGCGCAGGAACGGTAGATCAGCGGGCTTTGGCCTCTGAGCGTGGCGCCCAACTCGACCTTTTTCATGGCTTCGAGGTACCACTTCTTGCCGATCAGCCAGTTGTCGCGTTCGGCAAGGGGCACGCCTTGATTGAAGTCGTCGTCTTCCCGAAACAGCCGGCGGTATTGCTTGACTTCATCGGCCTTGCCGATTTTTTGCGAGATCATCCGGCCGAGTTCCCATTCCAGCCGCGGCTCTTTTTCGTTGTACTTAATGCCTTCCTTCAGAAACTCGAAGCCCTTGATGACCCAGCGATAGCGTTCGCGGTAGTCGTCGAACGCGACCGAGACGTTGTAGGAGAGGTTCCACGACTGATTCAGCCAGACGTTGATGAAGTTCGGCTGGAGCTTCGTGATTTGATTGAGCGTAGCGCCGAGGTTGGGCCAATCTTTCTTCATCTTGTAGTCGATGGCCTTTTCCCAGAGGATATTGGCCGCCACGCCGCGAAAACCGAGCGTCGCCAACTTCATCGTGACGCTCGTCGGGTCCACTTCGCCGATCTCCGATTGGCTGAGATGCGCGTCCGCTCGAACCCTGGCGAGTACGCCGCCCCGTGAGTCGGGCGTCGCCGGCCGGCTAAGCCAGAACAGAAAAATCAGCAACACGGCGATTGCCGAAAGATATACGATTTTGCGGATAAAGGAACTGCGGGAGGTCATGGCTAGGGGCTAGGGGCTAGGGGCTAAGTAGGGACTCCGGGCTAGGGATTAGAATTCCACTCGCGGTGTTCTCTCTAGTCCGTAGCCCCTAATTTCAATTTCTTCCTGCTACCTCTCGGTTTCTCAAGCACAAGTAGCCGACGATAAACACGGGAATCACAAACGCGAACATGCGGCACACGTACATCAAAAGCGTCGCGTCGGGAATATTGACCCCGAAGGCCACCTTGTCGGAAAAACTAAAGCGGCTGAAGTCGGGCAGGATCCTCGAAGCCAAGTGCAAGACGAGCCGCGACGGCTGGTCCAGCGTCTGCACCACCGTGGCCTGCAAGCCGGGCGGCAACAGCGAGGTCACGTTCTGTTGCGTAATCATGCGGTAAAGCGATTCGAACGGCCCGCCGCCGTACGTCTGCTGGTTCGCCAATTTCGTCATGAACTCGTTGAACAGTCCGCCGATCAGAGCGCCCAACGTGGCGATCATCGCCACCGGCCCGCTTAAAAACGTGCTGAAAGTTACGCCGAGCGCGATGATAATGACCGCTTGCAGCCAAATCCCGACGTAGCCCTTGGCGAAGTTCCAGACGAACCAATTGTCGGCAGCGTGGAGATACAAATCATCCCAGGCGGCGCCGAAATACTGCTGGTGATCCTCGCATTTGAGCCAAATTTCCACTTTGCCGCCGTGAACGAAGTCCTTGAACAG
>CAZWNM010000079.1:0-7211 GCA_964635765.1 uncultured Planctomycetaceae bacterium
TGGGATCGCGCAGGGCGGAAAGTTTCGGATCGAGAAAATCGCGTGCGGCGTCGGGGTTGGTCACGCCGCGGCAGACGAGCAATTCAGCCACTACCGCCGGAATGCCCGCAGCGCCTTGCAACGCCGCGATGCGTGCCGGATCGTGCGGATGAATGCGCCAATGTTTCATCAGCGGCTGGTCTACTTTTTCTTTTCGACGTGTTCGGTGTGCCTTCGGAGCTTGGGGCTGTATTTTTTGAGGGTCAACTTTTCGCCGCCGGGCTTCCGCCGGAGGAGATAGTTGTAGTCGCCCGTTTCCTTGCAAACCAAGAACACGACTTCGGCTTTCTTTTTGCTTTTTGCCATTCGAACGCGTCTCCCAAACCAAAACGTCTAATGCCAATATCCAAAAATCCAAAAACACCCCGAAACGGGACGAAGGAGATTATTGTAACTGATTTTGGGCGTTTGGGAATGGCAAAGCGGAAGAACGAGCAAAATTTGCGTGTCGGCTTTCGATCCAGCCAGTCCCCCTCTTTTGCGGACCTAGGCTAGCCCGTAAAACACGCGGCTACCACGGGGAGAGCGGCTGGGCGTTGCAATGGCTTGAGTGTTGGAACGTTGCTAACTTTGCTTCCGTCGTCGCCATGCCATAAACAGAAAACTCGCTGACGCTAAGCCGGTTACCAAGAGGACGATTGTGGAAGGTTCGGGCACCGACTGGATCGAAAAGGAATCGTAATTGATGAAGTACGGTGCGATCGCTGTGTTCTGAACGCCAAGTGCGTAACTGCCGGGACTGCCGATTGAAAAGACCGCACTGTACAATGCCCAACTCGACCCTGCGGAAACGGTATGCAAACTTCCAATATCCGAGTTTGCCAGGGCGAAGGTAAACTCGCCGTCGCCGAGCGGCAACGTGCCGACCGACGGAATGGTCAATGAGCCGTTTGGCGCGGCGGCATACACGGAAATCATATAATTTCCGGCTGTGCTAAACGAAACCGTTTGATGGATGGAATCGCCGCCAGCGTATGTGCTGGCATACTGTTGTCCCTCCATCGCGGAAAACGTGGCCGACCATGTATTTAGGGTGCCGGTGGACGAGTTGGGCGAATAGGGTTCGACCACACCAGCGTCATTCGTGAACACCCACGGCCCGGAAGTGGGTTTCAAAAAGCCACCGGCGCCTACTGTGTAGTTTTCAAAACCGGGGTCGGTAAAAGCTGCGCCATGCAGGACACCGACCGCGGTGGCGAAAAAGCAAATAACCGCCACTACCGGTCTCGCGGCGACGAGAGGCATCCTGCATATTTTGCCAAAAATCGAAATAGTCTCGAGGCTTCGCGCAGCCCTCATTCTCAGTTGCCCACTGTTTTCCTTTTCGTGCCTATCAGTACCCATGCGCTGCCTCCGTCAAAAAACGGTGTTTCCCTTGATCGCCGTACCCTACGTCAGGTCTGGCCAATGCCTCCATTTTGCGCCCCCACAATTGTTTGTCAATCGTTTGGCGGCAAAAGACAAAAAACTTTATTGATATGCGGAGGTATATTACCCCCCTGTAGAGCGTAACGGATCAGGCGTCGGCGAACACAGATTCGCCACATGCACAACAGCGTTCAGGGCGGCTCGTTGATCGACAGCGGCGGCTGGCAACTCATGGCGTTAGCGGCTGCATGGCCGAGTTCGACCTCTACTACTACACCGCCATGGTCGCAATGATCCTCGAAATCTACTACCGCCGCTTGCCAATCGATGACGTGAAGAGCGTCCAGATGGATATCCCCGAATAGGCAAAAGCCAAGAAACGTCGGCGATCAAAACGCCTCTCTCCAAGGACAATAGTCTCCTACGGATTCTAATTCGCCGCTACATCTTCTCGACCACTTCGATGCCCAACAATTCCAAGCCTTTTTGAATCGTTTGGGCCGTGAGGTCGCACAGCAGCAAGCGGCTCTGGCGGAGCGCATCGCTCTCGGCCCGCAATACGTGACATCGCTCGAAAAACGTCGAATAGCAATTCGCCAACTCGAACAAATACGCCGTGAGCTGGTTCGGGCGATAATCGGCCGCGGTCATGTCGAGCGATTCGGCGAAGCGGAGCAATGCGACGGCCAACGCTCGTTCGGCCGGCTGGTCGAGCAACATCGCCGCGCCGGCGCGGCGCAACGCTTCGACGTCCACCTTTCCGCGCGCGAAAATGCTTCGCACCCGGGCGTAGGCGTATTGCATATACGTGGCCGTGTTGCCGGTCATCGCCAACATCTTGTCGTAACTGAAGACGTAATCGCTCGTGCGGTTTTGCGAAAGATCGGCGTATTTGAGCGCGGCGATGCCGACGCGTTCGGCGACTTGCTGCCGCTGCGGGTCGGAAAGTTCCCGACCGTCGGGCTTGGCATCGTCGTTGGCCGCGACGATTTCGAGCGCGCGGCGCACGGCCTCGTCCAAAAGCGACTCGAGGCCGACGGTGTCGCCCGATCGGGTTTTGAACGGGCGGCCGTCGTCGCCCAACACGGTGCCAAAACTGACGTGCTGCAACTCCACATTGTTATAACCCAGCAGCCGCGCGGCGGCAAAAAGCTGCTTGAAATGCAGCGACTGACGATAATCGACCACGTAAAGAATGGCGTCGGGCCGCCACGTTTCCATGCGATAGCGGATGGTCGCCAAGTCGGTCGTGCCGTACAAAAATGCCCCGTCTTTCTTCCGCACGATCATCGGCGTTTCGATGCCTTCGAGAAACACGCAAATCGCGCCGTTGCTTTCGCGTGCCAGGCCGCGCCGCTGCAAATCTTCGACCATGCCGGCCAGTTGGTCCTCATAAAAACTCTCGCCGAGCGTGCAGTCGAACGTCACGCCGAGCCGCCGGTACATCCGTTCGATTTCGTCGTTGCAATGCGGCAGGAATTCCGCCCAGAGTTTTCGATTTTCGGCGTCGCCGGCGTGAAGCTTGGCGGTTTCGACCAACACGGCGTCGTGAAGTTCCGGCTTTTCGTCGGTCAGCTTCCGCACGAGCCGATACAGCCGTGCAAGCTCCTCGACCGGATTGCGGCGATACGCCTCCCGGTCGCAAAAGTTGCGAAATCCGTAAATAATCATGCCGAACTGCGTGCCCCAGTCGCCGATGTGGTTGTCGCTCGTAACCGTGTGGCCGAGAAAACGAAGCACGCGGCACAGCGAGTCGCCGATCACCGTCGAGCGGATGTGCCCGACGTGCATCGGCTTGGCGACGTTCGGGGCGGAGAAATCGACGATGAACTTACGCGGTTGCGTGGTCGGGACGATGCCCAGGCGGGCGTCGCCGACGGCCGACGACAGCCGCGCGACAAGCAAATCATCGCGCACCCGCAAGTTGATGAAGCCCGGCCCGGCGATTTCCGGTTTTTGGCAAAGATCGGCCACGTCGAGACGGCCGACGACCTTGGCGGCGATTTCGCGTGGCGGGCGGCGCAGTTGCTTGCCGAGCGACATGGCGAAATTCGCCTGATAATCGCCGAATTTGGCGTCTTGGCTGGGCCGAACCGCATCGAGCAACGGCTCGAGATCGTCGGTCATGCCGGTCAACGCGGCTCGAAAACGCTCTTTGATTTCAACAAGAATGCTCATGGCGACATTTCACGATTTCACGCGGAAATTGCAAAACGGCCCATTATACGCGGTGATGCCGTCGTCGCCTAGCAGCCTGGCCCCAAAACTATTTCGTCCCGCTTTCCCAGCCGCTTTCGGCCAACTGCCGCGACGGAGCGCCGCCGTTCGCATAGCGATGCTCCAGCCGACGCGGCCGGCTATCCATGCGCCGACTGAATCGCAAATACACCCGCAATTCGACCATCACGGGCACATCCCAAAAGATGCGGTCGATTCCGACGTTTTCTTGTTCCATACTCGACGATCCGCCGTTCATCATTCAGCCTCCTCCGCGTTCCTATTCATTTTACGATGGCCGTGCCGCCTGGGTTCAAGCGGCGAACGAAGCCGGTCGTTCGTGATGTCGCGGCGTTGACGCGGAAACACTCTATTGGCCCCATTAGACTCCCCCTGACGTCGCAATGTTTTTCTTTGCGCAAGAAGCAAAAAAACGTCGCGGCGCACAAGATGCTACGAACGCACCCGACGCCGAGCTAGCTCGTTGGCGTAATGGCGGCCGAGCGTGGGGGCGTTTTGCGAGGCCCAATCGGTCAGGCGAGTGGCGCCGGCCGGCAAAGCATCGACGTAAAGCAGATTGCCGAGCAACGCCCCGATCTCGTCGCGGGTGACAATCACATCGCCCAACAGCTTGCCTAGCGCGAGGCTTGCGAGGTAGCCGAACCACGGCGGCACCGAGATCATCGGACGCCGGCGCCCGATGGCGCGGCCGATGGCCTCGACAAGCTCTCGATAGGTGAAAGTTTCCGGCCCGATGGCGTTGATCGTTACGTTTTCGCGCAAGAAACCTTGCTCGACGGCGAGCCGCGCGAGGTCATCGACGTGGATCGGCTGGAGTCGATAATCGCCTCGTCCGAAAACGCCCAAGACGGGCAAATGACGTAGCATCCACGCGATGTTGTTGATTAGAATGCCTTCGTCGCCGAACAAAACGGCCGGCCGCAAGATGGCGTACGAAATGCCGGAACGCCGCAACGCCTCTTCCACGATCGCCTTGCCGCGGAAGTATTCGAACGGGGATTTTTGGGACGGATTCGTGATGCTCAGATGCACGATCCGCTCGACGCCGGCTTGGCGTGCCGCGTCGAAAAGAATTTGGGTGTTGCCGGCGGCGTCGGCGAACGTGAAGTTCGGATGATTGAACCGCACCCAATAGGTGTTGTAGAGCGTCGAAACGCCTCGGAGCGATTCGACGAGTTTTTCCGGCCGGTCGAAATGGAACGGCGACGCGGCAACGGCGTCGCCGAACGGATTTTGCGTCGGCGTGGAGTTGGTCAATGTTCGGACGGTGCAGCCGCGCTGGAGCAAGCAGCGAGCGATGTGCTTGCCCGAGTAGCCGAACGCGCCGGTAACGAGGTGCAGGTTGGAGGAGTTCATGGTTTGCCCCTTTGGAGTAAGTATAGCTTGGAGGACTGAAAACTGATTACGGAGTAGTCGCGTGGCAAGCGAGGTGGTGATTCCTGATGAAGCCGCGAGCGGTTTTCTTCCCAATTCCCAATCGCCGGCCTCAAACCATACACCCCCCAACCAGGCGGCCTCAACTCAAAAAAACCGCTCGATTGGCGCCAAGTGCCCTGGACTTGGCCGCCAAGTTCTGAGAAACTCCCCGCCCGCGAATGGTTCTTTTTCACACAATTTGCGAGCGTCCATGATGTTCCTGCGATTTTACCGTTGCGGCTGGAGAACTCAAGTCGGCCGGCTGTTTTCGATGACGCTGATGTCGGCGTTTGTGCTGATGCCGGCGCTGGGCCTTTCAGGCTGCAAACACGTGGACACGGCCGAAGACGTTTCTCATAAAGCGGAGCTTTCCGAAGCGACTAAAGCTCGCAAAAACGACGAGGACACGCCGAAACATGAAAAAGTGCCCGGCGATAGCCTTTTCATGAGTTCCGAAGCCCAAGAGATTTCCAGCCATCTTGATCGCTGATGCAATCAGTTCGCTGCCGCGCGTCTGCTAGCAGGCATAACCAGAACGATGGGTTGTGGTTTTTGGAATATCGGCTAGGATTAACGGCAAGGGTGTCTTTCCCGATCGTTCCGGTTTTTCGTCGCATGTAGGGAGGAACGGTTATGCCGGCTATCGCTTCCGGTTATGAGTTGCACGTTGAACGCGGCCCCGATTGGCTTTTGGTGCGGGTCGCATGTTCCGATCCGGTGGAGTTGGATGCTGTGTCGCTTGCGGAAGAGATCTGGAGTCTTCTCGAACAGCACTTCACCTATCGGTTGGTGCTGGAACTCGATCAAGTGAGTGTGCTGACAAGCCACATGATCGAACAGTTGATGCAATTGCATCATCGCTTGGAGCATCGCGGCGGCGTGATGCGCGTGTGCGGCCTGTCGCCGTATAACTGCGAGGTGTTGCACGCCTGCCGGGTCGATGAAGAGCTGCTGCCGTATCAAGACCGCCAAGAAGCGGTCACAGGCCAAACGCACGCGCGGCTGCCGCGTTGATTACACACAGCAGACTTCCAGCTCGTTGGCGATTTCATGCACGCCGTCAACATGGCGGATCGCTTCCTGCGCCATTTGCTTTTGGAAGTACGTATCGACAACGCCTCGAAGGGTAACGCGACCGGCGCTGGTTTCAAATCGTAAATTGCGGCGGCCAAGATAAGGATTGCGTTCTAACGCTGTGAAGACTCGATCGTCTAGCGGCATGTCGATCATCGCTTTTCGGCCTTTTCAAAGGGTGCTCGGGGTAGTGTGGCTATCAATTGCCTCTGTGCCGTTCAGTTTTTTTATCGGCATGGCACAAGTCGCCCATCTATGCCAGTCAGCGGGTAGAATACGTATTTTGCGAAACGCAGGGCGGTTGTTCGGTTTATTCCGATTATTAGACCTAACTGCGAAAACGGCGCATTCCCCCGCATTCACTACAAAAACGTCTTCGCGCGATATATTGGTCTTTCGTTGTTGGAACGCTAGCCCACGGTTTATCGCCGAGCCAAGCGGGTGCGAAAGATTCGCCGTGATGGGCGATTTTTATACAGAAAATTTGGTTCGTCGATCAAGCGTCAAGGTCGTCGGGCGGGCCGACCTCGTTCTGCATGCGGCGGAATTTGTTCGTCACCGGATCGGGCAGCAGGCGGGGAACAATTCGCACATCGACGGCGACCTCGGCCGGCAGGCCCTGCTCGTAACACATCCGACGCAACTTGGCTTCGCCCATGTCGGCCGAAAAAGAGCTGCCGGGCAGCAGTTCCAGACGGACTTCGATGTGGTTGCGCTCGTGTTGGATCGCCTGCCACTCGCGGACTTCGCCGAGCGCGTCGATGACGCTGTGAAAAAGCGAGGCGTGGATCATTCGATGGCGGCTGCCGTCGTACACCCAAAAAATTTCGGCCTCGCGGCCTTCCACGTGGGCAATTTTCGGCAGCCGGCTGCCGCAAACGCACTTGCCTTCGGTGACGCACAGCTGGTCGCCCACTTCGTAGCGAATGAACGGCTGCACGGTGTTGGCCAAGTTGGTAATGAGAACTTTTCGGCCCAGTTCGCCAGGCGGAACCGGCCGATAATTCTCGTCAACAACTTCGAGGATGGCCCAGTAGGCGTTTATATGGGCGCCGGCGCCGGCCTGACATCCGTTG
>CAZWNM010000080.1:0-7209 GCA_964635765.1 uncultured Planctomycetaceae bacterium
TATCATGTTCTACGCCTAGCGGCGACTTTTAGTTCAGTTTTGGGATAGGCCCTAACAGCTTAGCCGGGCGTCCACGTCGGGTCAAACTGTCGCCAAATGTCGGGCTTCACGCCGCCTTGAATCGTCGCGACGGCTTTTTGGGCCGCAGCCACGCCGGCAGCGTCGGTGTGCGCTTCGATCGAGACCTCAAAACGGCGACGCTCGCCCGGCGATAACACGGCGACCCGCCCGTTTTGCTTCTCGAACGAGCGCGCGTTCGGAAAATTCAAGGCCGGCTCCAGGCCGGTGACGTAGCCGTCGGCCACAGCCAAGCGATTCTTCCACAAGATGAAATAAGGCAATTGCTTCACGTTGAACTTCATGCTCACGCCGCGCTCGCCCGACGCCGCACAAAGCGCCGCCCGAGTTTGGCCGGTGGAATCGGCCAAAAGCTCGCAGAAGAAAACCGCCTCGGGCAAGCTCGGCGTTTCAGGTCCGTAAACGTTCCATTGCGGAAGAGCGGCCGCGGCTATCGCGTCGCGCGGCACCATTTTTTTGACCGGCAACGCGACCGTTGCGCCGGGCGACAACAGCGGAACGCCAAAATTGGTGTGATACAACAATTGCAACTCGCACGGCTCGGCGGAAAGATTTTCAATCTCGTCGCCGACGGTCAATTCGCGCGAGCCGACGCGCGTGCGAATCGTCGCGGTCAGCCGCAGCTTATTGCCGAAAAGCCGCGCCTCATCGACTGTGCCGACGACGGCGATTTCGCCCGACTCGCCGTCGATGCTTACTTCGACGCGATGGGCGGGAATGTTGGCCACACGGCCGTGCAGCGGCCAGCGGAGCGCGCCGGCGGGCGAGAACTCCGGCGAGCCGTTGCTTTCCAAACCGCCGCGCACCATGAGTTCGTCGAAACCGCTAAGCCAGCCCAGCCCGCTGGGTTCCCACGTCGGAACAAACGCCGGATGGACAGGTCCCTTGACGGACGATTTCCAGCCCAAGTGCACGTCGCCGCAGTCGGCGCGCCAAAGGCCCATGCCACGCGTCGGAACGACGACGAATCGCATTTGACCGTTATCGACCTCGATCACGTCGACGCCCTCGCGCAGGCCGCCGTGAAGGGTTCGCTTGGTCACGGAATAGCCGCGCGCGGGGCCGCCGACATGGTCCGGGCCAAGCGTGATTTGGTCCACGAAAACATCCGCATCAACGTCGGTGAGAATCCAGCTTTTTTTCGACATGGCAATTATTGTAGCACTTTAACCAAGCAAAGCAACTTAACTTTCGGCAAGAAAAACCGCTAGTGTAAAAAAAGGGAAAGGGGGAGAAATGGGAAATGAGGAAAGGTAGTTTTTGACTGGCAAGTTACAACAAATACCTGCCTTCCCCTTTTACCACCTTTTCCATTTTTCCTTTGCTTACACTTGTTTCAGATGACCTACGCCGCCCGCCGCCGGGCTTGGCGAGTCGCGGCGTCGAAATGCGGCAATGGCAGAATCGGAGAGGATTCGGCGTCATCGGCTTGCATCGGCTCCAAGCGTCGTTTGGCCAATGCCGCGATGATCACGCCGCAAAAGCGGCCGAACAGTTGCAGGAGCATCAACGGCCGCCAAACCATGATGACGCACTCGCCGGCCACCAACGCGACATGGGCGGCAATCGAACCGACCCGTCGGTGCGACGTCCAGCGCCAAAAGAGCCGTTCCGAATGGCGGCCGTGCCGAAAACCTCGTTCGTCACGCGCCGCGGCAATGTCGGCTGCCGCGACACATGCCGGCTCGACGACGCAGCGGAATCCGGCGTGCCGAAGCGACATTGCCACGTCCACCGCCGCCAGGGCGCCATGCGTCCAAGTTGGAAATCCGCCAACCGCTTGCACTGCCGACGTGCGATAGAACGCGGCCAGGGTGTCGGGCGCGTGGAAATCGTCCTGATCGGCAACGATCGTTTCCGCGGTTTCGCCCTGACCGACCCTCAGCACGGAACCTTCCGCGCGATAGTCGATGCCGGCGGAAACCACCTTTTGTTTATCCGCGCGATAGTCGAGACCCGTGGAAACCGCCTTTTGGTTGTCCGTGCGATGGAGCACCAAGGCCGCGACGCCGCCGATTTCCGCATTGCGAAAATGGCACAAGGCGGCATCGGCCCAACCGGCTCGCACGGTCACGCCGCACGTAAGCACATGGACCACCGGCGCTTGGCAGGCCGCCAACCCGAGGTTCAAACATTCGGCGAACCCGGCCTCCCGCTCGGCCTGGATGAATTGCACCTCGCCGGCCAATTCATAGGGGTCGTTGTAAGGTTCGTTATGGACAACGAGGACTTCGCAATTGGCCGGCCGATTTTCCAAAACGGAAACCAGCGTGTCGTCCAACTGTTTGGAGTTGCCTACGACAGGAATGACAATCGACAGTCGCAACACGAGAATAATTCCGGGGTCGAAGATACACTGTGAGGTTATTTCGGAATTTTTGGAATGGGAAGTTTATTCAATTGGGGAAGAGTTGCCAAGGAAGATCCACTGACATTACGCATATTGTGTAAACTTCGTATTTTATCACTCGTTCACGATAACCTTCGTGCGACACCAGCAACAAGAAAATAAAAACAGGACAGCTCGAATGACCGATCTGTCCTGGTTGACAAAGGAGTACGATATAAATTATCCGCCGCAGGCGACGGCAGTTTCTTGTACCTTGCACGGAAGATAGCGAGGCACCTGAACCAAACTCGGCATGGAACGGTCTTTACGGTGAATCTTTGTTTGCCGGGCGGGAAAAAATCCCGGGATATGCCGGGAATTCACGAAAAACCGGGTGTGAGGCCGCCGGCAAAGTTTGTATAATCGGACGGGTTTGCGTAGTATGCCGGAAGATTTTTGTGTCGGGTGCGGCGAAAAATTCTGACAGGGATTGCCCAAAAAGCCGCCCCCTTTGCGTTCCAGGAGGAGTTTCGAGAGTGATAGCGAGTTCTGCCCCGAGTGAAAAGTCGGCCGTCGCCGCCGATTCCGTCGAAAACGAGGAAACCATCGTCGCCACGTTGCCGCGCGTGCGGCGTCGAGCCACGGCCCAGTCGATGGCGGCCAGCCAGCGGGATATTTCCGTCAGCGAGTTTTTCGCCAAAAACCGCCACTTGCTGGGGTTCGATAATCCGCGAAAAGCATTGCTAACCACTGTCAAAGAGGCGGTCGATAATGCTCTCGACGCCTGCGAAGAGGCCGGCATCTTGCCGGAAGTTTGGGTTCACATCGAACGCACCGGGCCCGAGCGATTTAAGGTCGGCGTGCAAGACAACGGGCCGGGCATCGTCAAAAAACAGATTCCGCTGATTTTCGGCAAGCTGCTTTACGGCTCGAAGTTCCATCGGATGCGTATGAGCCGCGGCCAGCAGGGCATCGGCATCAGCGCGGCCGGAATGCACGGCCTGCTGACCACCGGCAAGCCCGTCAAAATCGTCTCGAAGGTTTCTAAACGCGACCCGGCCCATTATTACGAAATCCAGATCGACACGAAGCGCAACGCGCCGGAGATTCTGAACGGCCGGGGCGAAGGCGTCGAGATTCCGCCGAACCACGAGGGCCAAAAGGCCATCGAGAAGTACGACATCGAATGGATCGAGTTAGATCACGGCACGCGCGTCACGATCGAGCTGGAGGCGAAGTATCAGCGCGGGCGCGGCAGCGTCGATGACTATCTCGAACAAACGGCCATTGCCAATCCGCACGTGATTCTGCATTATATCGATCCCGACAAAAACGCTCGGGAGTACGCTCGCGTCGCCGATCAGCTTCCGCCCGAGCCGAAGGAAATCAAGCCGCATCCGTACGGCATCGAGCTTGGCCGGCTTGTGGCGATGCTCAAGGACACCCGAGCGCCGACGATTTCGCAATTTCTGGTCCATTCCTTTTCGCGCGTCAGTCCGGCGATTGCCAAAAAGCTCTGCACGGCGATCAAGGTGACGACCCGGGCGAATCCCAAAAAAATCGGGCGGCACGAAGCGGATTTGCTGTATCATGCGATTCAGCAGACGAAGATTCCCGCCCCGGCCACCGATTGCGTGGTGCCGATCGGCGAGCCGTTGATCCTGAAGGGCTTGCGGCAAGTGGTGCCGGGCGAGTTTTACACCGCCGCCACGCGCCCGCCGGCCGTCTATCGCGGCAATCCGTTCCAAATCGAAGTCGGCCTGGCCTACGGCGGCGCGTCGCCGGTGTCTCGCGTGTCGCGCGAGGGGCTGGCGGAGTTTTTGGAAGAGAGCGACGCCCGAACCCTGCGGCAATTTCTAATCACCACGTTTCAGGGCTTGGGCGCCGACGCCGCCGACAAAATTCTCGTGGCGGCGAACGTCGGCACGCGGGTTTCGCCCGGCCGGCTGAAATCGGACGACATCGACCAACTTCACGAGGCGTTGCAAAACGTCAACATCAGCGAAGGCCAGTCGATGAACGTGCTTCGATACGCCAATCGCGTGCCGCTGCAATTCCAGGCCGGGGCGTGCGCCGTCACGCAAACGATCATGGGCACGAACTGGCGGGCGTATGGCCTGAATCAATCGCGCGGCGGCCTGCCGAGCGGCCCGATCACGCTGATGGTCCACATGGCAAGCGTTTGGGTGCCGTTCACGAACGAGTCGAAAGAAGCTATCGCCTGCTATCCCGAGATCCAGAAGGAATTGCGATTGGCCCTGCAAGCGGTCGGGCGAAAATTGGGCATGTTCTTGCGACGCCGGTTGCGCGTGCGGCATGAAGGCGAGCGGCGGAATCTTTTCTTGCGTTACATCGGCGAGGTGGCCACCGCCGTCAGCCGCATCAACCAAACCGACCGCGACAAACTTTACAACCAACTCCTGGAAGTCGCCAAGAAACGCACCGCCGAGGCCGACGTGGAGCTAGACGATCGCAGCCGTGCGATCGAGGAGGAAGATTTTGGCGACAACGTGATTATCGTAAAGCAAGGTGACGAGGGACGTGGGGCGGGGGACGAGGGAAAGCAAGACTAGGAGACGAGGAGACTGGGAGACGAGGAGATGCGAACAAAAATCTTTCGCGGCTTGGCCGGATCGCTTGGAATACTTACCATTTGGTCTCTACTCTTTGCTGATCTCCATGTCATGCCAATGCGTTTTCGTGTGGCAATGTATCCCGCCGCTGCATTGTTTTTAATTTTTGCGATATTTGGCCCAACCGCTGCCGATTCGTTCTTGTCGCTTTTTGTTCACATGCCCCAAAAAGGCAAGCCAGCGTCGAAGCACGACGTGCCCGAACAAGATAAACAACCGGACGAACGCTAAACGGACGCCGCGTTGCGAAGCCGCAAACGGCTTTATTGCATGTCTCCCGGTCTCCTCGTTTCCCTCTCTTGCTTTCCCCCGCCACCCAATCCCTCGTCTCTATTCATACCGCAGCGCCTCGATCGGGTCGAGCCGCGAGGCTTTCCAGGCGGGATAGAAGCCGAAGACGATCCCCACGCCGGCGGAAACCAACACGGCCAGGCAAATCGCCGGAAGGGAAGGTTGCGTCGGCCAGCGCATGATACTACGGACAACGATCGACAGGCTGCGGCCCACCAAAATGCCGATGCCACCGCCAATCAGGCACAAGACCACCGCTTCGACGAGGAATTGCCGCAGGATGTGATAGCTGCGGGCGCCGACAGCCATCCGCAGACCGATCTCCCGCGTCCGCTCCGTCACCGAAACGAGCATGATGTTCATAATCCCCACGCCTCCGACCACCAAGGAGACGCTGGCGACGATCATGAGCAAAACGCCCATCACGGTTGACTGGGAGGACATGGTTTTGGTCAGTTCGGTCATGTCGCGAATGTTGAAGTCGTCGATCTGCGCTGGGCGGAGGCGGTGCCGCTCGCGAAGCAGGCTGGTGATCTCCTCGATGGCTTGGTGAACCTGCTCCGGAGCGGCGGCCTTGCAGTAGATTTGGTCAACGGTGACGAGGCGGAGCGGTTGCGGCGTGTCGGCCGCTTGGGTCGCCGACATGGCGGGATAAATCGCCGTGGCCGTGGCATAAGGGCTGCTCGTCGTGCTGGTGATTGACGAGGCGGCGGTTGACGCATTGAGCGACGCGCCGCTGTTGCCGCTGAGGCGGTATTTGACTGTCGTCCAAGGGGCAAGCACGATGTCGTCCTGGTCTTGGCCCACCATGTTCGCGCCTTTTCGGCTGAGCACGCCAATGACCTTGAAGGTGACGTTTTGAATGCGGATTTCCTTGCCGACCGGAGACTCATTCTGGAACAGCTCGCGTTTCAGAGTCTCGCCAACCAGGCATACCTTATTCTGGTTGCGAACGTCCAAGTCGGTGAAGATGTCGCCCTCGGAGAGGTCTTCCCAGTCGCGGACGGCCAGAAAGGAGGGCGTGGTGCCGTAGAACGTGTTGGGAATCCAGTTGCTATGGAGATAGATGATCTGCGGCCGCGCCCGCACCACGGGGGCGGCGTCGCTGACGGCCGGGCATTGACTGGCGATCTCGTCGACGTCCTGCGGCGTGAGGGTCATGACGCTGCCCACGCCGAAGCTCACGCCGCCGGTGGCGGCCGCGCCGGGCAGGACGAGGATGTTGTTGGCCCCCATGCTGGCGATCGTCTTTTCGATGGCGGTCTTCGAGCCGTTCCCGATCTCCATCATCGCGATGACCGCGCCAACGCCGATGATCACGCCCAGCGCGGTCAAGAAAGACCGCATCTTATTTCGCCGCAGGGCCTTCATGGCCGTGCGAAACGTCGGCGGCAGCATCGATCCCAGCGTCAACCGCGGCGGCTTCAAGGCGGCTGCGGCAGCTTCCTCGTCGGTCTCGATCTCTGGCTCGGTCTCGGCGACGGCCTCGGCGGGCGCGGCATCAGCGACCCGTGAAACGCCGACCGCCAAACCTGAATCGCCATCCGCGAGAGCGACGGCGGCGACGCCGGCCTTGACGCCGGACCCGTTGCCATTGCCATGATTGCTATTGCCGTCGCCGTCGAAAAACCCGTTCACTGCGGCGCGGTCGGAATGCGGCTGAACCATCGACAGCTGTCCGTCTCCCGAGACCGGAGAGACGTCATCCCTCTCGATCAGACCATCGGCGATGCGAACGGTCCGATCCGCGAAGGAGGCCACCTTGGGATCGTGTGTCACCAGGATGACGGTGATCCCCTCCTTGTTGAGCTTTTGAAACATCCGCAGGATTTCCACGCTCGTGTGCGAGTCGAGGTTGCCGGTCGGCTCGTCGGCCAA
>CAZWNM010000081.1:0-7174 GCA_964635765.1 uncultured Planctomycetaceae bacterium
TACGCCGCCAAGCTCCAAGAGGTCTGCCCCAACGGGATCGATGTGTACTTCGACAACGTAGGCGGGCCGCTGACCGACGCCGTGTTCACCCAGATCAACGTCGGGGCACGGATCGTCGTCTGCGGCCAGATCGACCAATACAATGCAACCCGGCCGCCGCGTGGGCCACGGATGCTTTGGAACTTGATTATCAAGCAGGCCCGCGCCGAGGGGTTCCTCGTATTCCAGTTTGCCAACCGGTTCCGCGAAGGTCAGCAGCAGATGGGCAAGTGGATCAAGGAAGGCAAGGTGAAGTACCATGAGACCGTTGTGGACGGATTAGAGAACGCGCCAACGGCGTTCATCGGCCTGTTCCACGGCGAGAACGTCGGCAAGCAGTTGGTGAGGGTGGCCAAGGAGTAGACAACAACGTGGCGGAAATTGGAGAAGGCAGATCGCGATACGGCGTCGTCTGTGGCATTGCCGCCTACGGCTCATGGGGGCTGTTCCCCTTGTACTTCAAGGCGGTAGCCAACGTGCTGCCCGTGGAAATCGTGGCGCATCGAGTGCTCTGGTCTTTCGCCATGCTGGCCGTCCTGGTTGCGTTTTTTGGGGCGCTGGACGGAACTGGGGCGGGAACTGCGGAGCGGCAAGTTGCTGGCCATGCTCGGACTGAGCACGCTATTCATCGCCGCCAATTGGCTGGTATTCATCTACGCGGTCACCAGTGGCCAGGTGCTCCAAGCCAGCCTGGGCTACTTCATCAATCCGTTGGTCAGCGTGCTCCTTGGCGTCGTGTTTTTCCGCGAGCGGCTGCGGCCCCGCCAGGCTTTCAACATCTTGTTGGCCCTGGTGGGCGTCCTGGTGCTGGCGGGTTTTGTGGGAAAGGTTCCCTGGATCGCCATGACTCTGGCGTTCACGTTCGCCTTGTACGGCCTGATGCGGAAGATCATGCTCGTGGATGGAATGGTGAGCGTCACCGTGGAGACGTTGGCCATGACGCCCATCGCGCTGGCATACGTGGGCTATATGGGCGCAGCGGATGGACTCACCGCCAACAGGTTCCCCAACCTGGGCCTTCTGATGCTTAGCGGTCCGGTGACGACCGTGCCGCTCCTGTTCTTTGGCGCTGCGGCCCGGCGTCTGCGGCTCTCGACAATGGGCATCCTGCAATACCTTTCGCCCACCCTCCAGTTCCTGCTGGCGGTCGTGGTTTTTCAGGAACCCTTCTCGATGGCCCAGATCGTGAGCTTCGCGTGCATCTGGAACGGCCATTGCCATCTACACCGCAGAGTCCTTTCGGGCATCGCGGCACACAAGGATGGAACTGCTCGAACCATTCGGGGCAGATCTATGATGATCTTGCGCGCGGATATGGACGCGTTTTACGCGTCAGTTGAAGAACGCGACCGGCCGGAACTGGTCGGCAAGCCGGTCATCGTCGGCGGCTCACCGGAAAAACGGGGCGTGGTCTCGACGGCCAATTACGTCGCCCGAAAATACGGCATCCACAGTGCCATGCCCGCCGTCATCGCCCACCGGCTGTGCCCCCAAGGCGTTTTTTTGCCGCCGCGTATCGACTACTACGCCGAGGTCTCCGGCCAAATCCGCGAAATCTTCGAGCGATTCACGCCGTTGGTGGAACCGCTGTCGCTGGACGAGGCATTTCTGGACGTGACCGGCAGTGAGCATCTGTTCGGTTCAGCCATCGAGATCGGACGACAGATTAAGCAGGCCATCCGCCAAGAGCTTCGTCTGGTGGTCTCGGTAGGCATAGCCCCCAACAAGTTCCTTGCCAAGATCGCCAGCGACCTGAAGAAGCCGGATGCCTTGGTCGTCGTGGAGCCGGACAAAATCCAGGAGTTCCTCGATCCGCTGCCGGTCGAGCGGCTCTGGGGCGTCGGCAGGCAAAGTAGCAAGGTTTTTCAACAACTTGGCATTCATACCATCGGCCAACTACGCCCGTGGCCGTTGGACGTGCTGCAAAATCGCTTCGGGAACAATGGCGAATATCTATGGAACTTGGCCCACGGCATCGACGACCGGCCCGTGGTGCCCGAACGAGAGGCGAAGTCGATCTCGCACGAAACCACGTTCGAACACGACATCAGCGACATGGAGGTACTTCGGTCATGGCTGCTGGAGCTGACGGAACAGGTCGGCAGCCGACTGCGGCGTCATGGGCTGCGCGGACGAACGGTACAACTCAAGGTGCGGTTTGCCGATTTTTCGCTCATCACCCGTTCCTTGACGTTCCCAGAGCCGACGAACATCACGCAGGAGCTTTGGCAGGCGGCCGACGAGATGCTATGCCAGCGATTACCGGCGGCGCATTCGCCGGTGCGGCTGGTGGGAATCGGCGTCAGTGGCTTGGACGACACGGGCCTGATCCAGAACCTGCTTTTTGACCAAGAGGAGCGACAGAAGCACTCGCTGTTGGATGCCGTGGCGGATCAGGTCAAGGAACGGTTTGGGACCGAAGCCTTGCGGCGCGGCAGCAGCCTGGAACACGGCGAGAAACGCGAACCAAGCTGAAGAAGTTGTTGGTGACCGACAACGACTACTATGTTACCGTGCTGCCCAATCCGACCGACGAGGAAGTGGAGGGTGTCTGGGCCACGTTGCGGGCGCCGACGCACAAAGCCACCGTCGTCCAGATCATAGCGTGCTGTCAAATACCCCCGCCGGCCGGTGCGCCCCGCCGTCGCATCGCAGCCGTCGGGCGGCGTCTGGGTCGTCTTGGGTGCAGATCGCGCTGCCGGCGCGCGCTGAGCGCGTAGAAACGCTGACGCCCGTCGCTCGACGTTCATAAACACGGAAGCCTGTCTCATAAAAGCGGTTATAAGCGGAGATCGAGGAAGACCAGCCTTGGCGCTATCGCTACGCCGCCGCCACCAACGGCGATGCCGCCGTCAAACACCCCCGTAGGGTGGCGCGATCCGTACGCGCGCTACACGCTCCAGGAGCGCGTCGCAGCCGCTGGACGGCTTTCGGGGCGTCGTGGGCGCAGATCGCGCATCCAGCGCCCGCTGAGCGCTTCGGGCGGCCATCCTTAAATCCGTGACGGCCAAAACACAAGGTTGGGAAAAACGCGTCCAATGCGTCCGGGCCGTCCAGCACCCAACTCGTTTTGGACGCATTGGACGCGTTGGACGCGTTTTCGCGGACGTTCAAACATGGGCTGCACGTGAGCAATTGCGGGGGAATCCCTACTTTGATCGACGCCAAGCACGCTATTGCCAACCATCGACCGGCTCGCGGCCATGTCGAAGCTCAAACGCAGCCGCTTCTATCAGGCGTTCAAGGATTGCACCGGCGTTTCGCCGTATCAGTATCATCTACAATTGCGCATCAGCGGTGCAAAAGAGATGTTGCACGGCTCCGCAATGCCGATTAAACAGATCGTCGCCGTGTTAAACTTTTCCAGCGTTTATCAGTTTTCGAGGATGTTTAAGAAAAAAACGGGCGTCTCGCCAAGGCAGTATCGTGGGGGTGAAAAACGGGGCTGGTGAAGCTGTCATTCCATTTTATCATTTTTTACGTGACAGATTCCTTGGCGAAGGGATCGATCGAAAGCAGATACTGAACCAGCTTGCCGAGTCCGACGCGGTCGATGGTTGCGCCGAAGCGTTCGCCAGGCGTCCCTTCGGCTGCAAACCAATCGATGACGGCGTCGGTGACTTGGAAAAGCTGCTCCTCGGTTGCAATGTCTATGGGGAGAATGTCGGCCATGCGGGGATGCAGTCCCATTTTTCCGCCGACGAACAAGGTGAACCCCTTGGCGCGTCCCATGACGCCCAAGTCGTTTTCGCTCGGCTTGGTGCATCCGTTCAAACAGCCGGCGACGGCGATTTTGAATTTGTGCGGAAGCCCTTTGCGAGCACCGACTCGGGCGTGGAGCCTTTGGGCCAGTCCTTGCGCATCGATGGTGCTATGAACGCAAGAAGGGGCTGGACAAGCGATGATGCTGCGAACGCATCTTCCGGCCGCGGCGAATTGCAAGCCCGCCGTCGTTAATGCCGCTCGCAGCGGCGCAAGATTTTCAAACGGAACGTGCGGAATCTCGATTCCCTGCCGCGTGGTGAAATGCAGCGAACCGTCGCCGAATTGTTTGGCGGCAAGGGCCACCGCCTGCAATGGCGCGGCATCCATACGGCCGCCGACGACGCCCAATCGCACGCTGAATCGTTCTCCGCCCTTTTCGGCGATCATCGCCTGGGCTTTCAGCGTCTGTAGCTCTTCACGCGAAAGTTTTTCCATCCGATCAATTCCCTATTTGCCTTTGTTCACTATAAAACCAAGAAGTTTCCGGAGCAAGGTCCACCACTCCGCCGACAATCATAATTGCGGGAGGACGAACGCCGCGCGACACGACCAACTCGGCCACCTCTTGCAACGTGCAACGGATGATTTCCTGATCCGGCCACGAACAACGGCACACGATTGCCACGGGCGTTTCCGGCGATTTTCCCTCCACTATCAACGCCTCGCTCCAATGGGCCGCCGTGCTGACGCCCATGTAAAGCACCAGTGTGCCGGGAAATCGGGCAATCGCGGCATAGTCGAGGCCCGATTGCAGTTTATCCTTGCGCTCGTGGCCGGTAATGAAAGCGACGGCCGATGCTTGCCAGCCTTGCGTGACGGGGATTTCGGCGAACGCCGCGGCGGCCAATCCGGCGGTGACGCCAGGCACGATTTCCAACGGAATGCCGGCGGCGTGCAACGCGGCAATCTCTTCCGCAAGACGGCCAAACACGGCCGGATCGCCGCTCTTCAAGCGGACAACCGTTTTCCCTTTCTTCGCCTCTTCGATCATTCGTTGGTTGATCGCGTCGCCGGTTGTGTGATGCTCAAGACATATCCGTTCCGCCGAGTCGGGCGCGTAGCCGAAAAGTTCCTGATTCACAAGATGATCGGCGATGACCAAATCGGCCCGCGAAAGACATTCCACGCCTCGCAACGTAATCAGGCGCGGATCGCCTGGCCCAGCGCCAACCAAGTAGACTTTACCAACCGAAATCTTGTCCGTCACAGTCCATCCTCGGAAAAAATAAAGAGAGGCAAATGGAATAGTTCCATATATTGACGGATATGGGCGATTTTGGCAAGATCGCGGCCATGCCACCCGCTCGAAATTCAGAACGTCCCTAATCGGTTCATGTCCCGGAAATCACGCGATTTTTAGCGGCCGGGTATGGATCCCGCACTCGCCGCCGCACTTGCTGGTGCCGATCCAACGTCCCGCACGCTCGTCGCCGCCCGAGGTGATCCGCGAGCAGGGAGCGCATCCGAGGGAACGATAGCCCTCGGCGTACAACGCATTGACCGGAACCTGACGAATCGCCAAGTATTGCCACACTTCCCGCTCATGCCAAAGCAAGATCGGGTTGAGTTTGATGAGCCCTGTGTCACGCTCTTCGATCTCCTGATAGTCGGTGCGAGTGCGGCCTTCCGTGCATCGAAGACCCGTGACCCAGCAATCGACGCCCATCTCCTTAATGGCCTGTCGTGTGGGCTCGACCTTCAGCAAGTCGCAGCAGCCGTCGGGGTCGGTCACATACAGGCGATCAGAGATCGAATCATCATTATTCGAGAAAATCTTTAATTCAGGATAGCGCGCTACCTCGGCTCGCATGAACTGTTTCGTTTCGGCGGGCTTGAAGCGGGTGGTAACGATGAAGCCGCGAATCTCCGGGCTTACCCTCTTCACCAGATCCCACACCGCGCAGGAATCCTTCCCCAAGCTGTTCGCCACGACCAATCGGTCGCCGTACTGTTCGTGCGCCTCACGAATCAAACGCAACGACCGTTCCACTTTTTCAGAAAAATTGAGTTCCTCAACCAACCGCTTGAGGTCCTCGCCGGCTACGAGAGTTGCTGACATTGTTGTTCCTCCTCTTGCTCTTGAGACTTTTTAAAAACAAACCAAGGAAAAAAACGGGGTGTTGACACCCCACGAAGATAAATCCGTTCCCAAAGACGCTCGTGCAGATAATAACCGCCAAATTTGATCGTGATTTCAAAAATGCCCACCGAGGCGGCGAAGGTCGGACGGCCCGTGACCATCCACAGTCCGAGCGTGGTGAAGACCAAGGCCAAGCAGCGCCAGGAGATGGTTTTGACAAGTGCTTTTCGGTGTGCGAAGTTAGCGTTCATATCACCCTTTACATTATCATAATAGTGATGTATTAGACACAAAAAAACGACACCTTCATAGGTTCCGGCAAGATGAATTCTCAGAAATCTACGACCAGACTACAGCGGCCAGCCCGAAAAACCGCCGATTTTCCACCAGTATCATGCGCTCCTTTGCGGCTATTCACAGCCTTATAGGTCGTAAACGGCACTTCAGAAGACGAATGGTGACACATAACTACAATGTCGATCATAATAGTTGAGTATATCGGCGGTTTCAAGGCTGTCAATAGCTTTTCCTGTTTTTTTTTCCAGCCGGGGTATAGCGACAATTAGTTCGTAACGCTCCCCGCCGCATAAAAGTGTAGTAAGAACTATACTGCGAACGGTTGAAATTGTCCAAAATTTTCCACCCCGAGAGACATCGGACAAACCAGACCGTGTAAGCTATATCACACCATCCTTCATGGGGTGTTGCCCGGCGTATAAACCCACTCGTCTTCTGCCTCTCGTCTCTATCCTCCCGTCCCTAATCGACGCTGCACACACGATTGCCCACAACAAGATCATGGTAATAGACGACCAAACGGTCATTGCGGGCAGTTTCAACTTCACAAAAGCGGCGGAAAAACACAACGCCGAGAACCTGCCGGTGATCCGCGATAAGGAACTGGCCGCGAAGTACACCGCGAATTGGCAGACTCACGCCGAGCATTCAGAGAAGTACGCCGGGCGATAACTTGCCCTGGCGATGTCAACATTCATCCATTGGCGGATCGCCGGGAAAGACATAGCTGTCTGGAAGTTGCTGCTCAATTTTGATGAGCCGAGCGTCAATGATATTGGCTTGCGAATCGAGGACTCCCAACAGCCATCTCAACTGCTCATACTCGACAATTAGCCTATTCTCGGATGACATAGTGCCCGCTCCAATGTAAAAGGGAACGCCGACAAGGCCGCTCTGCCAGCCTCCGCAAACAGGGCGATTGCACCATAAGTCCTTATCCGAGAAGGACTTTTTCGAGGTAGGCTTCATCCCAGCCGGCGGCAAGGCGTTTGT
>CAZWNM010000082.1:0-7143 GCA_964635765.1 uncultured Planctomycetaceae bacterium
GTTGACTTCTTCGTTTCGGCGACAACAGCCAGTGTGAACGGCGCGATGGCGGATGCCATGGGCACGGGCACGACCGTGGCAGGCGTGCGAGTATCTTCGGCAAATAACGCAGTTGAGCATACGCCCAAAAACAAAGCCCAAATGCCGTGCGGAAAATGCTGCTGCATCATAATTTACTCCTTGTTCTCGTTTTTCACTACGACACCGTGTGGACACGGCGGCTAAACATTCGGCTCCTGTCTATCCGTGTTTATCCGTGTTATCCGTGGTTTTATTTCTTCGCGTTCAGTCATCGCTCGATCGCCGCTTGAACCGGCTGCGATTGCAAAATAATAAAATGCTTCGAGGAGGCGTCATAATAAATGTCGCCCAAACCGCCGGCATCGTTCCAGCTTGATGGCGATACGTCGGCCCTGAGACGTTTGATAAGCGAGTCGGGCGTTTCGCCGCCGACAAGCAGCGAGGCGACGGGATACAATTCCAACTCCAACCGCTCTTCGACCGCTTCCCGCGTCGTCACTTGAATCACGCCGTCGTCAACGACGCGATATGACATGCCAAGCGGCGTGAGCAACTCAACAAGCGTGGCGGACAAGGGTTTTCGCTGGACAGTGAGCGAGGTTTCGACACGGTCGGAAGTTTCGGCCGCTGCAAGCGAGGCACGGTCGATCAGAATCGTGCAACCGGCGGAGTCGGCCAGATACGCGACGATTTTTGCAAGCGGCGTCGGTTCGTGAAAATTGACCGTCATGGGCCGATCGAGCAATTTGCGTGCCTGTTGCGTTCGCGTGGCAAGACTAAAACGCTCGGGCTTTTCGCGGCTGCGGAGCGGCTGTTGCCGGGCGACTCGGAGCTTTTCGCAAAACGCCAACACTTGCTGTTGCACGTCGCCGGTTTGCGTGACCACCAGAGCGCCCGGCTCAACGGCAATCGTTTTCCGTGAACCAGCATCCGCACGCCACGATTCCGGCGCGATAAATCTTCGCACCAGCTCGGTCAACTGCTCGGCCGCGGCCCTGTCGTCGCCGGCGAGATCGGCGACGGCATAACGCACTTTTTTGGACTTTTCACGAAACGCATCGGGCGACGTGACGACGACCGACCCGTCGGCCGTGATGGTCATGCCCCGCTTTTCAGCCAGCGCCTGCAACGCCTGACCGAGCGTGGTCGATTCGAGCTTGATGGAAATAGGGTCTTGCGGCCCGACGCCCAGTTGCCGCATGGCGTCCGGGTCGAGCGTGATCGGCACGCCGCCAATCGCGGCCACGAGGTCGAACGCGCGCGAAAGCGGCATGTCGGTCAATTCGATGCCTCGTAGCGGAGCGTCCATCCGCGCCGCGACATCAATCGGCGGCGGCGGCAATTTCTTGACCTCGATCGAAGGGGTCGCTTTTTTGCCGCCGGTTCCATTTTTGCTTTCTTTGCCGTCTTTCTTTTCCTGCTCGCTTTTCTTTTTTTCGGCTGCCGCTTTTTCGGTCCCGTTTTCCTTGTTTTTTTCTTCGCCTTTTTTCCCGTTGGCTTTCGCGTCTCTCTTACCCTTCACACTTTTTTCGCCCTTCTCACCCGTGTTATCCTTCACACCCTTCTCGCCCTTGCCGCTCGCCAACCGTTCCGATACGGTTCCGGCCGTTTTGGACGCGACGGCAGGAGCGGCGGGAGCGGCTTTGGACGCGGGAGCAGCGGTCGTCGCGCCGGTTGCGGCCGGCTCTTTGACGGGACTTGTGGTTTCTATCGGCGGCGTTTTGATCGGCGGTTTCGTGTCGGACGCCGGCACAAGCCATTGCCACAATGCGGCGACCAGCAGCGACATCGCTAAGAATGCGGCGAGCCAAATGATCTGGATTTTTTTCCCGGCGAAAAAACCGGCTTGCGGCGGATCGGCCAGGTCGAGATCGACCGTCGCGGCGCCGGCGGCGACACGGCCGAGCGGCGGCGGCCCCGATTGACTCGCCGGCGGCGGCGACACGGCCGGTTTCCAATCGGCCGGCGGCGTGATCTGCACCATGCTTTGGCACTTCGGGCATTCGAGAATTTGCCCAATGGCCGTTTCCGAAAAAATCGCGAGCCGGGCCTGGCATGTCGTGCAAGCAATCGAAAAAATGGCCTTTTTGGTCGTTCTGCTCATCAGTGATGCACCCAGAGCCCCGGTAGCATGATTTGTCGGCCCATTGTACGCTATTTCCGCCGCCGTGTCATATCCGCTTTGCCGCCTCCTCCCCAAGGGAGGGCAATTGTGATATAATATAGTGAGCTTTCGGAAAGGAATACGGCCATGACTTTAGCCACGCAATATCGTTATATTGTTAACAATCCCGACGTTTTGGGGGGCGAGCCAATCGTTGCTGGCACGCGCACGCCGGTTCGGGCGGTTGTCGAATTGTGGCGTCAGGGCATTGCTCCAGAAATGATCCCGAGCCATCTTCCCCATCTTACGTTGGCCCAGGTGTTCGACGCCTTGGGTTACTACAGCGACCATCAAAACGAGATTCATGCTCATATTGAATGCAATCGGGTTCCCAAGGAACTTGTGGATCCCTTGGTGAAATAATGGCGGAAGACATTTTTATTGAGCTGTATCTCGACGAAGATGTGGATGTTATGTTGGCCGACCTTCTGCGGTCTCATGGATTTGTGGCCCACTCCACCCGGGAAGCTGGGCTTCTCGGATCAAGCGATTTGGAACAACTTCAATATGCCGCTTCTCACGAAAAAACGCTGTTGACCCACAATCGCACGCATTTTGAAAAACTTTCCGAAAGCAACACATTTTCAGGACAATACCATGCAGGAATTATTATCGCTGATCGCCATCCTCCTTATGAACTCTTGCGGCGGCTCTTGAGAATACTGAATCATGTGACGGCCGATGAAATGCAAAATTAGATTCGATATATTTGAGCACGTTTTGAGATGAGCACCACCCTCAACATCCGCCGCATCGACAGCCGGCGCGGAAACATCCGCGAGGCAATGGCCGAGCTGCGCGCAAAACTCAGCCCGCAGGGAAACGTTGTCAGCGAGGCGGGCCGAAAACGCACCCTCGACGTGTTCGGCGAGCCGCTTTCGCCGCAACAGGTCGTCGAGCGGATTTGCCGCGATGTGCAAACCGGCGGCATCCGCGCCGTACTCGATTATTCCGCCCGAATCGACCAATCGACGCTCACGCCCGAGACCGTTCGCGTGCCGGCTGCCGAGTTGGAAAAAGCCCATGCCGCGGCCGAGCCGGCGTTTCTCGAAGCCATTCGCCACGTGGCCCAAAATATCCGCGAGTTTCAGCGGGCGATTTTGCACGGCGACGTGCGCGTCGAGCGGCCCGACGGCTACCTGATGCAGCGGTATCGGCCGTTGGATCGCGTCGGCATTTGCGTGCCCGGCGGAGCGGCCGCGTATCCTTCCACCGTGTTGATGACCGCCGTGCCGGCGCAAGTGGCCGGCGTGCGGGAGTTGGCCGTCGTCGCCCCGCCGACCAAGTTCGGCGCGTACAATGCCGACATGCTGGCAACGTGCCACGAGATCGGCGTCACCGAAGTGTATCGGCTCGGCGGCGCGCAGGCAGTCGCCGCGCTCGCCTACGGCGTCGAAGGCATTCCGCGGGTCGATAAAATTGTCGGGCCGGGCAATTTGTTCGTCGCGTTGGCCAAGCGGCATGTTTTTGGCGAGGTGGCCATCGATTCGATCGCCGGCCCGAGCGAGGTCGTCGTCATCGTCGATGATTCGACGCGGCCCGATTTCATCGCGATGGATTTAATCGCCCAGGCCGAACATTCGCCGGGCGCCGGCATATTGATCGGTTGGAACATTGACGTGCTCGATGCCGCCGTGACCGAGCTTTCGTGGAAGTTGGCCGATTTGGAACGCGGCGATTTGGCCCGGCAAAGCCTCGAAGAGTTCGGCGCGGTCATTTTGACCCGCGACGCCGACGAGGCGTGCCGATTGACCGACGAAATCGCGCCGGAACATTTGCATATCGCCACGGCCGACGCCGAGCAGTTGGCGGCGAAAATTCGCCACGCCGGCGCAATGTTTTTGGGCAATTACACGCCGGTGGCCTTGGGCGACTATGCGGCCGGCCCTTCGCACGTGCTTCCCACGAGCGGCACGGCTCGTTTCGCCAGCGGTCTTTCGTCGAACGATTTCCTGCGGACCAACAGCATTTTGCATTTTGGCCGAGAAGGCATGATGCGATTGGCCGACGACGTTCGCGCATTGGCCACCAAGGAAGGGCTCACAGCGCATCGCGGAAGCGTGGAAATAAGAACGGCGGATTAGAGATTCGGGGGTTAGATGACAAAGCATTCTGGCCGCCAGAGACTGAAAATCCTTACGATCATCCTCCTATGCCTATTCGTGGCATACGTGGCGTCGTATGTTGCCCTCTCGCGTCATGGTTTTGCCGTATCCAAAGCATTTGGAATTGAGGGCGGGTTTTACTTTTTTGCACCAGAAGATACGGACGCGTGGCGACGGATGAACTACGGATGCGTCTATTTCTATTATCCACTGATCGTGATCGACAATTGGATTGGCACAGGCAAGCCCATCGCTTGTGAACCGATGTGGCGACTAAGTGCATATTCATTGCCGCTGTTTAATCTGGCCGAACCCAATCCCTAAATCCCTAAATCCCCAATCCCCAATCCCCAATCCCTTTCATGTCCTTCTTTCGTCCTGAAATCGCCGCGATGGCCGGCTACGTGCCGGGTGAACAGCCGCAAGACGGCGAGTTCATCAAACTGAATACGAACGAAAATCCGTATCCGGCCTCGCCCGCGGTCGGCCGCGCCATTGCCGCCACCGTCGGTCGTCTGCGAAAATATCCCGACGCGACCTCCACGCCGTTTCGCCGCCGGGCGGGCGAACTGCTCGGCGTCGATCCCGATTGGATTCTCTGCGGCAACGGCAGCGACGATATTTTGACAATCATCACCCGGGCGTTGGTCGGACGGAGCGAGCTTTTGCGATTGCCTTGCCCAAGCTACATTCTTTACAAAAGCCTGGCCGAACTGCAAGGCGCGCGGAGCGAAGAGATTCTGTTCAACGCCGATTGGACGCTGCCGCCCGCGTTCGCCGCGAGCCGCGACGGTTTGCGGTTGGTGTTTCTAGCCAATCCGAACAGTCCGTCGGGCACGGTCGTTCCGCCGGAAGAAGTGTTGAAAATCGCCGAGCGGCTGCCGTGTCTGCTGCTTGTCGATGAGGCCTATGTCGATTTCGCCGAAACGAATTGCATGTCGCTTGTGGCGCGTTGCGAAAAAATCATCGTGTCGCGGACGTTGAGCAAGTCATACGCCTTGGCCGGCCTGCGATTCGGCTACATGGTGGCGCAGCCGCATCTGATCGAGCAATTTCTCAAGGTGAAGGATTCGTATAATTGCGACGCTTTGTCGATTGCCGGGGCGACGGCGGCGATTGACGATCAGGCGTGGCTGGCGGACAACCGCGCGAAGATCCTTGCCACGCGAGGTTGGTTTACGACGGAAATGCGGAAATTGGGGTTTGTAGTGGTCGATTCGCAGTCCAATTTCACTTGGAATACGCATCCGCGCCTCGCAGCCCGAACGCTTTACGAGGAACTCAAACGAAACCGCATTTTGGTCCGATACATGAACTATCCCGCCTGGGGCGACGGTCTGCGAATCAGCATCGGCGCCGACGCCGAGATGGAAGCGTGTTTGAAGGTGATAAGAGGCGCTAGGGACTAGGGGCTAGAAAACCGCGAGCGGTTTTTTATCTCCCAGTCTTATTTCCCTAGCCCCTAGCCCCTAGCCCCTAGCCCCTAGTCCCTAATCATGTCCCGCATCGCCAAAATCGAACGGAAAACGGCTGAAACCGACATCAAGCTGACGCTGAACCTCGATGGCGCCGGCGCGTCGCACATCGCCACCGGCATCGGGTTTTTTGACCACATGCTCACGCTGCTGGCCAAACACGCCGCGCTCGATCTGTCCGTCGACGCCGTCGGCGACTTGAATGTCGATCAGCATCATACGGTCGAAGACGTCGGCATTTGCTTGGGCCAAGCGGTCCGCGAGGCGTTGGGCGACAAACGGGGCATCCGCCGCTACGGGCATTTCACGCTTCCGATGGACGAAACCCTTGCCTCTGTCGCCCTCGATCTCGGCGGCCGGCCGTTTTTCGTTTTTCAGGCCGAGTTCGCCGCGCAAAAAATCGGCGAGTTCGACGCCGAGCTTGTCTCCGATTTCTGGCAGGCGTTCGCGACGAATGCACAGTGCAATCTGCACGTCGTGGTTCATTACGGCCGCAATAGCCATCACGTGGCCGAGGCGATTTTCAAGGCCGTTGCGCGGGCGTTGCGCATGGCTGCCGAAACCGACCCGCGCCTCTCAGGAGTGCCTAGCACCAAAGGCACGCTGTAAAAAATTTTCAAAGTGTGGAAAACACTCTTGACAAAATTTGTGATTAACGGAGAATAGCGTCCATCGAAGGTCTTGGGGAGCGCAACTGCAGGGAACGACAGACGGCGGCAGATGGTCGCGGCTCGGACGGCCCACCCCAAGGCTTTCGTGTTGCTGATTCTCTGCCAGAAAATCGCCATGTCCGTCTGCCTCATCAGTCTCGGTTCCAATCTGGGGACCCGGCGGGGCAATCTGGATGCGGCGGTCGCTCTCTTAACGCAACAGTCGAGCGTTCGCGTCCTCGCATGCAGCCGCTGGCGTGAAACCGCGCCCATCGGCGGGCCGCCGGGCCAAGCCAATTTTCTCAACGGCGCGCTGATGCTCGAAACGTCGCTCCCGCCGTTGGAATTGCTCGCCCGCTTGCAACAAATCGAAATCGAATTGGGCCGGCAACGCAACGAGCGATGGGGACCGCGCACGCTCGATCTCGACTTGTTGCTCTACGGCGATCTGATTTTGACCTCGCCCACGCTTATGCTGCCGCACCCGCGCATGGCGATGCGGCGTTTCGTGCTGGAGCCGGCCGCCGAGGTGGCCGGCGCAATGTTGCATCCGACGATTCGTTGGAGCGTGTCGCGGCTGCTCGATCATTTGAATCAATCGCGGCCTTACGCGGCCGTTGCCGGTCCGATTGCCGCCGGCAAGACGCAATTGGCCGAGCGGCTCGCGCGCGAAACGCCGGCCCGGCTGATTTCCGAGCGGCCCGATTGGCGTCGGCTGGGCGATTTCT
>CAZWNM010000083.1:0-7129 GCA_964635765.1 uncultured Planctomycetaceae bacterium
GAATACGTCAGATACCGCTTCACGGCGTCGAAAATCACCGGGCCGACCATGTGCCCAATGTGACTCTGCTTATAAACCGTCGGACCGCAAAGATAAATGCCGACGTCGAAGTCCTTGTGCTTCTTCGCCACCGGCTCGAATTCTTCTTTGGTACGGGAAAGTGTATTGTAAACGCGGAGCATTGGGAGGGATTAGGGATTAGGGATTAGGGATTGGAAAACTGCTTGCTGTTTCGCTCTGACCACTGGCCACTCATTTCATTCTTTCGCTTCCAACAGCGTCACGCACTGTGCGGCGATGGCTTCTTCGCGGCCGATCGCCCCTACGCCTTCGCCGGTTTTGGCTTGCAATCCGACGCGCTCGACCTCGATGCCGAGGATGTCGGCCAAGCGCTGGCGAATGACCTGGCGATGGGCGAGCAGTTTCGGACGTTGGGCAAAAACAATACAGTCGATATTGACGATCTGCCAGCCGATCGTAACCACGGCATTCAGGGCGGCTGAAAGCATCTCGGCGGAATCGCGGCCGCGATTTTCGGAATCCGTATCGGGAAACATCTGGCCGATATCGCCTAACGCGGCCGCGCCGAGCAGGGCGTCGGTCACGGCGTGCAACAGGGCGTCGCCGTCGCTATGGCCGATCGACTCTCGATCATGCGGAATAGCGACGCCGCCGAGCCGCAACGGGCCGCCCGGCCGCAGCCTGTGCAAATCGTGGCCGATTCCCACTCGTATGGCGTTCGTCGTTTGGGTCTCCTTCGTGCAAACAATCGTCGCGCGGAGGATTATACAGAAAGACGGCCACCGGGGGAAGAGGAATGAGAGGAGGGGTTAAACCGTTTTCCCGTCGATTTCCAAGCAGCCGGTGCGATGGGGCACGGGCAGTTCGTCTTCCATCTTGCGGCCGCGATGCAAAAGATGGCTCACCACGCCGCCGCCGTCGCCGCGTTCCCGGGCGAGCCGCTGGCCGCGAATTTTTTCTTGCAATCGCATCAACCCTTCCAACACCGCTTCCGGCCTGGGCGGGCAGCCGGGAATGTAAATATCGACTGGAACCACCAGATCGGCCCCGCGCACCACATGATAGCCGTGCTGGGCGTAAGGGCCACCGCCAATGGCGCACGCACCCATCGCAATGACGTATTTCGGCTCCGGCATTTGATCGTACAGCCGGCGGAGGCGGCTGGCCATTTTGGCGGTAACCGTGCCGGCGACGATCATCAGATCGGATTGCCGCGGGCTGGGCCGAAACGCGCCGGCCCCAAAACGGTCCAAATCGAACCGCCCGGCGCCGGCCGCCATCATTTCGATCGCGCAGCAGGCCAATCCGAACGTCATCGGCCAAAGGCTTCCCTGACGTGCCCAATTGAGCGATTGCTCCAACGTGGTCAGCACCACGCCCTCTTCAAAGCGGCCTTCAATCCACGGTTGCGTCATTTTTACGATTCTCCTACGATCGGACATTGTAACCGATGTTCCCAATAAAAAACAGCCTGGTGGTTACGCTTGCAACGGCCGGCGAGGGATGTTACACTAATGGGCGGTTCGTATGTGCCCAGGCGATGGAAAAAGCCTGCCCGCCAACCGGATGACGCTTCGTTCGTATAAAACGCACCATGCCCGACCATCGCTCCAATAGCCGCCGCTGGCTGCTTTTCGCGGTCAAACTGCTGGTTGTCGTCCTGGTCGTTTGGTTCATTCGACAAACCATCGTCGGCGCGTGGAACAACCTCCGAGCGCATCCGCGACACGTCGATTGGCGTTGGCTGGCGGCGGCCGGCTGGCTCTATCTGTTCGGCTCGCTCTTTTGCGGCATCTTTTGGCACCGCATTTTGCGAACGCTCGGCCAACGGGTCTCGCTCACCGCCGCGCTAAGGGCTTTTTACGTCGGACATCTCGGAAAATACGTGCCCGGCAAGGCCATGGTCTTCCTCATTCGCGCCGGCATGATTCGCGGGCCGGGCGTCGATCCCTCGCTGGCCGTGGTCAGCGTCTTCCTCGAAACGCTCACGATGATGTCGGTCGGCTCGTTGGCGGCCGCGGCCGTCGTGGCCGGCTGCCTGCGCGACCGGCCGATTTGGTTTCTCGCGTCGATCGTCATGCTGGCCGCCGCCGGGCTGCCGACGCTTCCGCCGGTGTTCCGCCGCCTGGTCCGCTTGGCCGGTTTCGGAAAAATCGACCCCGCCACGCTCGCAAAACTCGACGCCGTCGGCTACAAAACGATTTTTTTGGGCTGGGCGTTGAATCTTATAGGCTGGATTGCACTTGGCCTAAGCTATTGGGCCGTGCTAAAATCGTTAGGCATCGGCGGCGACACTCCTTGGAGGCATCTTCACCTTTACGTGGCGTCGGTGTCGTTGGCCACGGTGGCCGGGTTTGTGTCGTTCGTGCCCAGCGGCGCCGTCGTGCGGGAAGGCGTGTTGACCACGGTGACGGAATTGATGTTTCCGCAGTTCGGCGGCACCGTCGCGCTGCTCGGCGCCGTGCTGTTGCGTTTGACATGGCTGGCCGCCGAGTTGTTCATGGCCGGCGTGCTGCTATTGGGGACAAGAGGCGAGGGAAACAAGACGGGGAGACTGGGAGACGAGGAGACCGGGAGACGAGAAAATTGAACCACAAAGCCGCTTGCGGCTTCGCACTAGCCACTAACCACTGACCACTAGCCACTAGTTTAGTTCCATGCTCTCCATCGTCATTCCAGTATTCAACGAAGCGGACAGCCTGAAGGCTCTTTACCAGGAGCTTGCCGAAGTAGCCGCCGCGCAACAATACGAACTGGATATCGTGTTCGTCGATGACGGCTCGACCGACGGCTCGTGGCCGATCATCCGCGAACTGGCCGACGCCGATCCGCGCATGAGCGGCATCCGGTTCCGACGCAATTTCGGCAAGACGGCGGCCTTGAACGCCGGTTTCGCCCAGGCTCGGGGCGAGTTGATCATGACGCTCGACGCCGACCTGCAAGACGATCCGCATGAAATTCCGAAGTTCCTCGCCGAAATGGAAAACAATCTCGATGTCGTCAGCGGCTGGAAAAAAGTGCGGCACGATCCGCTCGATAAAGTGCTGCCATCGCGCGTTTTTAATTGGATGGTCAGCCGTCTGACGGGCGTGCGCCTCCACGACCACAACTGCGGCATGAAATGCTATCGCCGCGAGGTGTTCGATGAGGTGCATTTGTACGGCGAGCTGCATCGGTTCGTGCCGGTGTTGGCCGCCGCCCGGGGTTTTCGCGTCGGCGAAGTGGTCATCGAGCATCGCCCCAGAAAATACGGCCGCTCGAAATACGGCTTTGCGCGATACATCAAAGGTTTTCTCGATCTTCTCACCGTGAAGTTTTTGACCGGCTTCGGCCAGCGTCCGCAGCACATTTTGGGCACCGCCGGGCTGGCGTCGTTTTCGCTCGGTTTTTTGGGAATGTTGCTCCTGGCCGGCTGGTGGGTCATCACGCGAATTCCATGTTTTGGGCTTGAACCCGCATTGCTCCACGAGCGGCCCGCGGTGATCTACTCCTTGGGCTTCATGCTGTTGGGCGGCCAATTGATGTCGATCGGTTTTTTGGCCGAACTGATGATCGCCTACACCGCCCCGCAGCGCCGCGGCTATTCCATCTGCGAACGAACGCCGGATAAAAAATCATGAACGATTCCAACGTCGATGGCAACGCCGACAAGAACGCCGAGGCACGCGCGCAACTCCGCCGATGCGTTTATGCGATTCTCATCATGGTGAGCGCGGGCGTCATGCTCGGCCGCATCTTGGCGATCGATTCCGTCGATAAAATCGGCGTCGAAAAAGAGCGGCTCGACGCTCATCTCAAGACCGAGCGAACGGCGTTGGAAGCCAAGGGCGTTTCCGGCGGCCAATTGCAGCAGGAATTGGCCCGCTACGAAACCGAATGGCGGAAGAACGCCTCGCTGCGCCGTCCGTTCTTGAGCGCCAACGATCGCAGCCGTTGGTGTACGGTTCGGGCGCTCGTGGAGCCGGACATGCAAGTCGCCGGCCGGCCTTACGCCATCGACCGCGTCATCCAAGAGCGCAATTGGGACACCATCGACATGGTCAAGCACTACGGCCATCTCTATTCGAGCAAGCCGCCGCTGATGCCGACGCTCATGGCCGCCGTCTATTGGCCGATTTATCATGCGACCGGCATGACGCTCGGCACGCATCCCTATGAAATCGGCCGGGTCATGCTCATTCTGTTCAATGTCGTGCCGCTTTTGATCGGTTTCGTGCTGCTGGCGGCGTTGGTCGAGCGGTTCGGCACGACCGATTGGGGGCGGATTTTCGTGATGGCCTCGGCCGCGTTCGGCACTTTTTTGACCACGTTCGCCGTGGTCATCAACAACCACTTGCCGGCGGCGGTTTGCATTATTATCGCCACGTATGCCGCTGTGCGAATTTGGTTCGACGGCGAACGGCGATGGCGATATTTTTTCATCGCCGGCTTGTTCGGCGCGTTGGCCGTGACGAACGAGTTTCCGGCCGCGGCGTTTTTCGCCCTGTTGACATTGTTGCTGCTGATAAAATCTTCGCGTCAGGCGTTTTTAATGTTCCTGCCGGCGGTGCTGGTCGTCGCCGCGGCGTTTTTCGGCACGAATTGGATCGCCCACAAGAGCTTGACGCCCGCCTACCTGTACCGCAACACGGCCGATAAGGCCGACAATTGGTATGACTACACGTTCGAGCGCAACGGCCGGACGATCGAAAGCTATTGGAACCATCCGCAAGGGGTCGATCGCGGCGAGCCGTCGCGGGCGAAGTATGCGTTGCATGTGTTGGTCGGCCACCACGGCATTTTTTCGCTGACGCCGATTTGGCTGTTGAGTTTCATCGGCATGGGCGTTTGGCTGTTCCATCGCAACGATCCTCGCATGCGATGGATGGCGGCGGCCATCGTGCTCATTTCGCTCGCCTGCATTGCGTTTTATCTGACCCGGCCCCCGCTCGAACGCAACTACGGCGGCGTGACGAGCGGTCTGCGTTGGCTGTTTTGGCTCGCGCCGCTGTGGCTGCTCTCGATGCTGCCGACGCTCGATTTCTTTTCCCGGCGGCGTTGGAGTCGCGGCCTGGCGCTCCTCTTGTTGGCTGCCTCCGCGCTTTCGGCGAGCTATCCGACGTGGAATCCGTGGACGCAGCCGTGGCTTATGGTGTTTTGGCAGTATTTGGGCGTCGCGGCATAGCGGCGGAATCCGGTTTGCGATTTTCGATTTTGACAGTATAGTTTGGAATGTCCGCACCCGTCGCTGAAATCAATCTGAACGATCCCGTCGCGCAGCACATGCGGGTGGATATTGCCCGGCTGCACATCCATCAAACGGTGGGCGAGGCGTTGGCGGCGTTGCGTGCGGCGCCGCCGGCGGCGCGAATCGTCTATTTCTACGTGGTCGATCAAGACGACCGGCTGCACGGCGTCATTCCCGCCCGGTCGCTGCTGCTGAGTCCGCCCGAGGCCCGGCTCGACGACATCATGATCCGGGCGGTCATCGCCGTTCCGGCCGACGCCACGGTGCTCGACGCCTGCGAGTTTTTCGTGCTGCACCGCTTCCTTGCGTTTCCGGTCATCGACCGCCAGCGGCGGTTGGTCGGCTCGATCGACGTGGAGCTTTACACCGACGAGTTACGCGACTTGGGCGGCGGACTCGACGACGATCTGTTTCAATTGGTCGGCGTCCATTTGGTCCGGGCGAGGCAGCACAATCCGTTGGCCTCGTTCCGCATGAGATTTCCATGGCTTCTGTGCAACATCGCAGGCGGAATCGCCGCCGCGTTGCTTTGCGGATTTTTCGAGCATCAACTGAAAGAAACCGTGGCCCTGGCGTTGTTCATTCCCGTCGTGCTGGCGTTGGCCGAAAGCGTCAGCATCCAATCGGTCAGCTTGGCCGTGCAATTGATTCGCGCGAAACGCCCGTCGTGGAAGGCGATTTTCCAAAAACTGCACCGCGAGTTGCTCGTCGGGGCGTTGTTGGGCGCCGCGAGCGGAGCGGTCGTCGGCCTGGCGATTTTTGCCTGGCGCGGCGATTTTCGCTTGGCCGTATGCGTGCTCGACGCGATCGCGGCCGGCGTCGACGTGGCCGCCGTCTTGGGCATGATCGTGCCGAACTTGCTTCGCCATTTCAAGCTCGATCCGCAAGTGGCCGCCGGCCCGGTGGTGCTCGCCGTCACCGATGTCGTCACGCTGCTCTGCTATTTCAGCGTGGCCCGCTGGCTGCTCGGATAAGATGCGTTACCGCACCGTTGCGTGCTGCGCCGCGGCTTGTTTTTCGTCGGGCTTCTCGATCACGTCGAACGGCTTGAAAACCCGTTCGTCGTAGACCGACAGGGCGTGCAGGGCATGGCCGAGCGCAACGATGTCGCGCGTCGAAAACGACGGGGCGCTCTCTTGATACTGCTGGCTGCCAAGCAATCGCGATACAGCATCCACCGCCGCGACAATTCGCTGATTCTGGAGCTTTTCGTCGGGCGACGCAATCGTCAGCCATTCGAGCACGCGGCCGGTTCCGCGTAATTGGCCCGAGAAGTCGGCGCCTTCGCTTCGGGCGGCGAGGAACGCCGGCCCCCAGGTTCCGTCGGCGTTTTGCAGGCGCAGGGCGAAATCGACGAAATCGGCGATATATTTCTGCGCCCGGCCGAATTGACCGTCGAGCGTCGGAGTGCGACGCAATTGCCGCGCGACGGCGCAACTGAGGCCCAACAGGCGATTCAAGCCGGCTTCGCTGCCGACAGCGGCCGGCCGCTTGAGCTCCTCGCCGACGATCCGGTCGACCGACCACATTTCGTCGAGGTCGTTTTTCCACTGCGGCTCGTTGGCGTAGTACGCAAGACCAATGAGCCGGAGCGAGGCGTCGGCGCCGTCGCCGCGGCAAGCGAGCTTTTCCGCCGCGACAATATCGGCCACCTTGCGAACGTCCCTGCCGACGCGAATCGGATAGTTGGGCGACACGCGCGACATGGCCAGCACGGCCAAAAACTCGCCGGGGTTCTCTTGATAGCCGTATCCAATTCGGGCGGCGATGTGTTTTTGCCGATAGCCGAGCATCTCGAAACCGTTGCACGGATAATTCCAGCAAAGGGCCGTGATGCCGTTGACGCGCCCGTCGTCCGCGCCGGCCAGCGACACTTCGCAC
>CAZWNM010000084.1:0-3954 GCA_964635765.1 uncultured Planctomycetaceae bacterium
TGTTGGGCCGGCCGCTTGGAATGTCGTGTGGTTGCCCGATCACGCATTGCGGCGTGGCCACGCAAGTCGATATGCGCACCGGCGTCATCGTGTGGTGCGTGACCGGCCCGCTCGGCCCTCGGCAACACGGCTTCAAAGACCTCGGCTATTACATCGCCGAAGGCTACGAGGGGATTGTGAAAGACACGCGAGCGGAACTGAAAGTCGGCCTACGGTATTTCTTCCAGCCGAAAATGTGCATGTTGCAGTGGCGTCACAGCGGATTGCTAAACTACCTGAACCGCAACGGCGACCAATACCAAGTGCGGCTCGAAGGGCTTTGGATCGGTTAGCCGGTTAGCCGCTGACGCTCAGTTCCTGATAAACCTCGTCGATCACCGCGGCGTCGATCTGATTGAGGTTTTGGCTGGCGCCGACCAATAGGGCCAAGTCGGCCAAGCGGGTGACGCTTCGCGGAATGCCGTGCGAAAGCTCTTGGAGTCGATCGACGGCCGGCGCGTTGAAAATCGGCGACTTTTGGCCCGCCCTGGAAAGCAACGTATCGACGAACTCCCGGGTGTCGTCGCGCACCCACGGCTCAATGTCGATCCGCAATTCGACGAGATCGAGCAGCAGCCCCTGGAGTTGGACAAGCGTTTCGTTGCGGCCGGCCAATACAATCGTGAGGCACGCGCCGGATGTTTGCGAAAAACGCGCAAGTCTGGCAATGTGCTGCAGCGTCTTTGGGTCGGCTCGATCAATGTCGTCGACCAAAATGACGGTTTGCAGATCAAGGCAACGGTTTTCGAGCAGTCGATCCGTCAAGGTTCGCCACGTCGAGGCAGTCGATTGCGGCGATTTGACGCGGATTCCCCACTGGTTGGCAAGCTGACACAACATCTCGGCCGGGCAAACGTCCAGCAAGCTCAATTTGGCCACCGAGCGGCCGTGGCGGCGGAGTTGCCGGGCAAAAAACTCGAGAAGCAGCGATTTTCCGCTGCCGCCGGGCCCAAGCAACAGGCCCAGCCGGCGGTGGTCATCGACCAAAAAGCTCAGCCGGGCCAGGGCTTCTTCGTGCGTTTGGCTCTGATAGAAGGTCCGTGGATCAAAGCCACCTCGAAATGGGGATTCTTGCAAACCCCAGTGTGTCTGATACATTGCTTATTGGCCTCCCTGCGCCGCTACCCTCCGCGCATCCGTTCTTGTCGGTAGAATGGAGGAGGAAACTTGAAAGTAGTGGCTAGGGATTAGGGACCAGGGGCTAGAAAAACCGAAAACTGATTACTGACAACCGAAAACTTTTAATGTCCCGAATCGTCCTTTGCTATCCTGTTGAACCGAAACATATCGCCCAAATTGCCGCGGCCATGCCGGGTGCCGAAATCGTCGATGCCGGCCAGCAACATGTGGCGGAAGAACTTTTTGACGCCGATATTTTCTGCGGCCATGCCAAAGTGCCGGTCGATTGGGACGGCGTCATGCGAAAAGGGCGGCTCCGCTGGATTCAGTCGTCGGCCGCCGGAATGGACCACTGCCTCGTGCCGTCGGTCATCGCGTCGGACGTGACCGTCACGAGCGCGTCGGGCGTGTTGTCCGATCAAGTGGCCGAACACACCATCGCGCTGCTCACGGCTTGGCAACGCAGCCTGCCAACGTTTTGGGACGCCCAAAAACGCCGGGCGTTCGATCGGCTGCCGACTGGCGAGCTGACTCGCCGCACGGTCGGAATCGCCGGCCTCGGCGGCGTCGGACGGCGTCTGGCCCAATTGCTGGCCGCTTTCGAGTGCCGAATTATCGCCACCGACCTGTTTCCGGTCGATCGGCCGGCGTGCGTCGCCGAGCTTTGGCCGGCCGATCGGCTCGATGACATGCTTTCGGCCGTCGATATTCAAGTGCTTTGCTTGCCGCTGAACGAATCCACGCGAGGCATTATCACGGGGGAAAAGCTGGCGAAAATGAAGCCCGGCAGCCTGCTGGCCAACATGGCGCGTGGGCCGCTGGTGGTGACCGACGCCTTGATTGCCGCGTTGGCCGACGGACATTTGGCCGGGGCGGTGATGGACGTGACCGATCCGGAACCGTTGCCGCCGGAAAATCGGCTTTGGGAGTTTCCGAACGTGATCATTACCCCGCATGTGGGCGGTCAGAGTTCCTGGCGGATCGACGTCATGACGCGGCTGTTTTGCCGAAATCTCGTGCGGTGGCAGCGTGGACTGCCGCTGGTGAATTATCTTTCCGACAAAAGGCTCGGCTTTCCGATTCGCGGCGGCGGCTACCCGCTTTGGGGAGAGAAGTGCGAGCCGTAGACCGCCTGAGTATTTTCCCCCGCTTCCTTCCGCAAGACACTTGACTATGTACGCACGTATATTGTATGGTATGATATAGCGAATCGAGGGCAGAGGAAAATTGATTAGAAAACAACATCCATCAGCAACCGAGGAGACCCCGTCATGGGCTTGTTCGATAAGTTGACGCCGCGGCAGTTGGAAGTGTATCAGTTTATCCGCGAAAAAATCCGCGGCCGAGGCTACGGCCCGACGGTTCGGGAAATCGCCGATCAATTCAAGATCAATTCGCCGAATGGCGTCGTTTGCCACCTGAAAGCCCTGGTGAAAAAAGGGATGATTTCGCGGGAACCGAACATCGCTCGCGCCATTCAACTGCTTGTCGAGCCGATCGAGGAGCGGGGCTTGCCGCTGGCCGGCACCATCGCCGCCGGCGTGTTGCATGAAGCCATCGAGCAGGACGAGCGAGTAGATTTTCAGGAGATGTTTCATGCGGGCACGAAAAATCTCTTCGTGCTGAAAGTCAACGGCACGTCGATGATCGAGGATCAAATCGCCGACGGCGATTATGTGATTGTGCAGAAGCAGCGAACGGCTCGCAAGGGTCAGATCGTCGTGGCGCTGACGGACGAGGGCGAAGCGACGCTCAAGCGATGGTTTCCCGAAAAAAACCGCATTCGCTTGGAGCCGGCCAATTCGACGATGAAGCCGATTTACGTCAAGAACGCCCGCGTGTTGGGCGTCGTGGTAGGCGTGGTGCGCAAAGTGGGATAAGAGGTGACGCAATGACCTACCACGGCGTGGAAATTCCACGGGAAAAGATAGCCGAGTTCTGCCGGCGTCACCACATTCGCCGGCTGGCGTTGTTCGGCTCGATTTTGCGCAATGATTTTCGGCCCGAGAGCGACGTGGATGTTCTGGTCGAGTTTGAGGCGGGAACCAAAGTCGGCTTACGTTTTTTTGCGATCGAACGCGAACTTTCCGAGCTTTTCGGGCGTTCGGTCGATCTCAACACGCCCGGTTTCTTGGGCAAGTATTATCGGGAACAAGTATTGCAGGAAGCGGAGACGCAATATGACACGGCACAGTGATGTTGCCCGCTTCCGCCACATGCTGGATCATGCCGTTGAGACCGTTACCCTCGCCGAGAGCAGGGTTCGTGCAGATTTGGACAAAGATCGCCTGTTGAACTTGTCTCTGGTTCGCCTTTTGGAGATTGTCGGCGAGGCGGCGTCGCGACTTTCCGCAGACGCCAGAAATTGCCATCCGCAAATTCCATGGCCGGATATTATCGGCTTGCGCAACCGGTTGATTCATGGATACGACATTGTTGATTTTGACATTCTTTGGGATATTGTCCATGATGACTTGCCGCCACTGATTGCGCAGCTCCAGGCCATTGTCGGCGATGGCGAACGCAATTAACGAGTTATCGGAACGTACTGCACCCCGTTTCTCCCCGATGGTAGAGCCGAATTCGCTTTCTCCCGCCATGCAACGCCGAATTCTCGCCGCCGCCGCCATTGTGTCGTTCCTTGCGGCAGCCGCGATTTGGGCATGTGGTTGGAATTGGCCGACCGAGTTGGCGTTTTTCTGCCGCGTCGGCGCGATCCTGGCCGTCGCTTGGTTCGCCTATGACGACGTGCAGCGGATTCCCAGTTGGCTGCTTTTGGCATTGCTCGGCGCGGTT
>CAZWNM010000084.1:4054-7107 GCA_964635765.1 uncultured Planctomycetaceae bacterium
CTTTTCGCGCTTTCGAGAACGGCATCGCACACTTTTTGCGTCCGCATGGCCGTTCGCATGTTCGGCTGAAATGCCGGCCCGCCCTCGATACTCGCCAAAAAATCGGCCAGCCCGTTGATGAACGTGTGCTCGTAACCGATCGTGCAGCCGGGCACCCAATAATTCTTCATGTACGGATGCTCGAAATTGGTCACGTGAATCCGCTGCCAGCCGGTTAGATGGTCCTCGATTTTTTTGCCGGTGCCGGGATCAGCATATCGGAAAAACTCCAGCGTTTGCGGCTCTTCCAGATTGAAATACACGGCGCCGTTCTCGCCGTTCAACTCGAACGTGTTGAAGTTCTTTCGGCCGCGGGCGTATCGGGTGCTCTCGAACGTGCCGCACGAACCGTTGGCGAATAGGGCCAAGAACATGCAGGCGTCGTCGATCGTCACCGGCTCGACGCGGCCCGTCTCCACGTGCTTCCGCTCTTTGACGAATGTTTCGGTATGGGCGATGACGCGCGCAATCGGGCCGTTGAGCCATTCGGCCGTGTCGATCGAGTGGGCCAACAAGTCGCCGGTGACGCCGGAACCGGCCACTTTGGAATCGAGCCGCCACAGGGCCATGCCGCCTTGCGGCACGTCGGCCGAAATCGTGTAGTCCTGATTGTACAACGCGCGATAGTGGAATGGCCGGCCGATGCGGCCTTCGTCGATGATCTGTTTGGCCAGCGAAACGGCGGGCACGCGGCGGTAGCAGAACGAAACCATGTTGGCCACGCCCGCCTTTTCGACCGCCGCCACCATTTCCTCGGCCTCGCGGGCGTTCATGGCCAGCGGTTTTTCGCAAACAACCATCTTGCCGGCCTGCGCCGCCGCAACCACAATGTCGTGATGCAGCACGTTCGGCACGCACACGTCGATCAAGTCGATGTCGGGCCGGGCGATGAGTTTTTTCCAATCGAACTCCATCGATTCCCAGCCCCACGCGGCCGCGAATTGTTCCAGCTTGTCCTTCTCCTCTGGCCGAGCGCAACACACCTTCAGCACCGGCTTGTGTTCACGCGGAAAGAAGTGATTGACCTGCAAATAGGCGTTCGAATGCGTGCGGCCCATGAAGCCGCAGC
Organism: uncultured Planctomycetaceae bacterium; assembly: GCA_964635765.1. Lineage (GTDB taxonomy): Bacteria > Planctomycetota > Planctomycetia > Pirellulales > Thermoguttaceae. The sequence continues at coordinate 5,163 of CAZWNM010000084.1, forward strand.
CGACGATGCCGACGCGAAGCGGTGTTGTCATTATTGAATTTTCCTATTGGAGTATTGAACAGAATAACGTGTGCCGCTGCTTACTTGCAACCGGCGGCACGCTCCCTTTTCATTTTATTCTTTCCATCCGTGCGCGTCGCGCACCGCGAGCATGACGCGCAAAATGTCGTTCCATGTTTCGCGTTTTTTCATCACGGCGTTTGGGAACATGCAGCCGTCCCAACAAATATGCCGAAAGGCTTTGGTTAATTGTCCGTCGGCGTCGCGCAACCAGTAGCCGGCCTGGCGAACGATGTCGAGCTTGCCGGCGGGATCGTTCGGCAAACAATGCCGCCCGGTCTTGTCGTGCGAGCCGGCGCCGAAAACCGTCGCGTCGTTTTGGGCAACGTGAAAATCAATCGTCCACGGACGCAACGCCGCCGTCAGCGTCGCATAGGCTTCGTCGAATTGGGCGCTGTCGCTCCAGTCGAATGTTGCCGGTAGCAACGCGTCTTCCGAAGCGTTGTGGCCGAGCAAATACAAGAGCGTATGGGCCATGTCGGCCTGAAAACCGAGCGTTTGCGGACGATCGACCATTTCCAACAGTTCGAGCATGCGCCGCCAACTATGCATGCCGCCCCAACAAATCTCGCCCTCGGCAGCCAAACGTTCGCCGAAGTCCTCGGCAATCGAACACGCCTCGCGGAACGTGTCGGCGATTCGCCGCTGATTTTCCGCCGGGTTTTCTTGCCATGCCGCGACGCGGCACGCCGAATCGATCCGCACGACGCCGTCGGGACGCACGCCAATTTCTCGCAGCTTTGCGGCGATGCGGCACGCCTTGCGAACCTGCACGAGAAACTGCCGCCGCTCCTTCGCATCGCCCATGGCCGAACCGCCGCCGGTGGGCGGCCACACCGGCGCGACGACCGAACCGATTTCCAAATGACGCGACCGAACCTTGTCGGCCAGTGTCTTCAGCTCATCGTCGGAGGCGTCGATGCTGACGTGCGGCTCGGACAGGAACAAATCGACACCGTCGAACCGCACGCCTTCGATTTCGGCGTCGGCCGTCAGGTCGAGCATGGTGTCGAGCGAAATCAGCGGCTCGCCGCCCGGCCCCTTGCCGACGACGCCCGGCCATGCGGCGTTGTGCAGTTTTGGAAAGTTGTTGGGGTGGTCGCTCATCCGCGATTTCTCCGATGGTCGCCGATTTCGGGCAGGTGTTTATGCGTGTCGGGTCCGAAATAGCGGAGTGCGACAAGCGGCTCGCCGCCAGTGTTGACGATTTCCATGCCGGCCTGCGCCGCCGCGTCGGTGATGAAAACTTCGTCGAGCGTTTCTTCGCCGAAATGGATCATCACCGGGGCGTGAATATCGAGCTTGCCCAGACGGCCGTGGCCTTGCACGGTGATCCATCCGCTTGCGCCGGGATCTTGCAACACGCATTTTTCGCCCGGCAAAACGGTCAATTCCTTGGCCGAAACTTTTTGCTCGCTGTCGAAGCGGCCGTAGTCGATCCAGCGATCGGTATAACCGTGGCCGGAACGCTCGCGGTCGATGATCGGCTCGATATAGTTGTGTTCCTTGAAGTTCGGATCGACGTTTTTCTCCCAATCGAGCTGCTCGACGATGAAATCGAGGTCGTGATGCTTGTCCTGCGGCACGTCCTTGACCAACAGGCTCCACGGCACTTCGCGGCCTTCGACCAGCGATTGATACATGCCGAAGACGTCGGAACCCCATTGCGGTTCGTAGGTACAAAGCGAGCCGGGCGCATGCAGCACACCGGCGGGAATCATCCAGCCCGTGCCCGGCTTCAGGCGATACGCCTTCGACAGATCGAGAATGCCGTTGTCGCCACGGTCCCAATTTTCCAGACAGCGACGGAGATCAGCCTTGGTCGTGCCGGGCTCCAGGCCCATGAACGTGTAGTCGAAATGATTTTCGGCGGCGTTCAATTGCG
>CAZWNM010000085.1:0-7103 GCA_964635765.1 uncultured Planctomycetaceae bacterium
GAGGCCGGAAGTCATCGCCGATCATTTTGGTTTGGACTTGTTGCGGTCTGGCGGCGCGATGACCCCCGGTGCGTGGAAGTTGGTGAACTTGATCGGCAATCTCGATGCCGAAAACAAGATTGTCGAAGAAACCGATACGGTAAAACTGATCCGTGACGGCAACGGCGCGCTGCTCCGCTGGCGCAAGGATGGCTCCGGCGCGCCGGAGCACGTCGATTTTCTCGTGAAAAGCCGCACTGGATGGGAAGAGCATATTCGTCCGCATTTGCTGAACGCAAACGACCATGCACGGCGGATCGACTTTGAACATTACCGCGAAATGCGCGCCGATTGCAGTCGGAAAAACGTCTTCTTTTCGGCCGGTGTTGTTGCCGCATTCGACACGATGAGCGAACTGTGCGGTCACGAGAACATTTTGGTGGGCATGGCGATGGATCCCGACTGGGTCCGCGACATGTGCGATGTCTACACCACCCTTACCATCGAATTGTTGGAGACCGCTTTTGCACAAGAGGGCTTGCCCGACGGCTTGTGGGTGTGGGACGACATGGGGTTCAAGCATCGGCCGTTCATGTCGCTCTCGATGTATCGCGAGATGATCTATCCGTCGCACAAACGGCTCTACGAATTTGCCCACAGCCACGGGCTTTCAGTGATTCACCACACCGATGGACTGATCGAGTCGTTAATTCCGCAAATGATCGAGGCTGGCGTCGATTGCTTGCAACCGCTTGAAATCAAGGCCGGCATGGACCTCATCAAGGTCAAAAAAACCTATGGGGATCGCATTGCCTTGATCGGCGGCATGGACGCGCGGGAGTTGATCTCGAACGATCTGGGGCGAGTGAAACGGGAGTTGGAGAGTAAGTTGCCCGCCGCGATGGCTGGCAGCGGATATGTGTTGCAAGTCGACCACAGCGTGTCGCATCAAGTCAACTACGAGACCTACAAGTATTTTGTCGAGGAAGGGTTGCGGATTGGAACGTACACATAAGCGTTCCTGCGATACGAACGAAGAGAAGGAAAATATGATTGGCTATAGTTCCCGCGAACGCGTGCTATGCTCGCTAAATCATGAAGAACCGGATCGCGTGCCATTGTTTTTCGGCACGTCGGGCGTAACAACCATATTGGGGCCTGGCTATGGCAAACTAAAGGCCTATCTTGGCATCGAAGGCGGTCCGCCGCGATGGTTCGCTAAGAACTTCCAATATCTTTGGCCTGATGAGGAAGTCCTGTTCCGATTAGGCAGTGATGCCCGATCCGTCACGCCGGGGCCAGCCGAATCGGTTCTGCGCAAGGACATTTCCGAGAATTGCATGATCGACGACTGGGGCATCACTTGGCAAAGGGCGCCCGACAGTCTCTACTTCGAGATGGGCGAGGCGCCGCTACGTGATGCGACGATCGACACCTTGGACCATTATCCTTGGCCGAACCTGACACCACCGGGCCGCTTCAATGGATTGGCTGACCGGGCCAAGGCTATTCAAGACGCGGGCTATGCGAGTGTCTTGTTCGGTGGTGTCTGTCTGTTCGAGCAAGCTTGCAATCTTCGCCGGCTCGACGCGCTGTTGATGGATATGGCAGCCGATGAGGATTTCTTCACGGCCTTGTTGACGAAGCTCAATCGTCTGCTGATCCCTTACGTTGACGAAATGCTCCGCGAGGCAGGTCCTTACATCGACGTGTTTATCGTGGCCGACGATCTTGGCATGACGAACGGCCCAATGATGTCGCCCGCCAGCTATCGCCGACTCATCAAGCCGCATCAGGCAGCACTGTATGCGGCCATTAAGAAGCACACGAACGCGAAGATATTTCTCCATTCTTGCGGGAATATTTTCGCCATGCTCGGCGACCTGGCCGAGGTGGGCGTCGATGTGGTAAATCCTGTGCAAGTCTCGGCCGGCGAAATGGGCGACACGGCACGACTCAAGCGGGAGTTCGGCGATAAGCTGTCATTTTGCGGCGGCATCGACACCCGTTGGGTGTTGCCGCATGGCACGACCGATGACGTGCGCGCCGAAGTGCGGCGACGGATCAACGATCTTGGTCCCGGCGGCGGATATATCGCCGCGGCCGTGCATTGCATTCAGCCCGACGTGCCGCCTGAAAACATCGTCGCCATGTGCGATGAAGTGGTGAACGGACCGACTCAATCCGTCTGAAAAGGAAACTCACATTAGTCACTGCTCATTTTTTTATGTCCGATACAAACAACAGCTACACTACGGCACAAACCATCAACGTCAACTCATTTGCGTCTCTGGGAGGAATGACCTGCTAAAATGTCCGACTATCCTGAACTCTACAATGCGATTCTAACGGGCAATGCGAAGAAGGCGGAGGAGGTGACGAAGGCGGCGTTGGCGACGAATGCCGATCCGGGCGAGTTGGTGCAAAAATATATGATTCCCGCTATGGCGGAAGTTGGTCGGCGGTTCGAGTGCAATGAATACTTCGTGCCCGAATTGTTAATTGCCGCAAGGGCCATGAAAACTTCGCTGGTTTTGATTACGCCGGTCTTGGCTGCGACGGGCGCCGAGCCGACGGGCCGCGTGGTGATCGGCACCGTGCAGGGCGATCTGCATGACATCGGCAAGAACCTCGTGGCGTCGATGTTGGAAGGGGGCGGGTTCCAGGTCATTGATCTTGGCGTGGATGTTCCGCCTGAACGATTTGTCGAGGCGGCCAAGGAACAAGAGGGGACGATCGTTGCGATGTCCGCCTTGTTGACCACGACGATGGCCATGATGAAGACGGTTATTCAGGCGTTGGAGCAGGCTGGCATTCGCGAGAAGACGAAGGTCATGGTCGGTGGCGCGCCGATTACGCAGCAATACGCCGACGAGATCGGCGCCGACGGTTACGGCGACAATGCCAATTCAGCCGTCGCCGTTGCCCGAAAACTGGCGTAGCGCCGCGCGGCGGCTTTCGCCTGGACGCTTTCGGTGTTTGGAACAAGTCATTGGGTGCTATTGAGTTCTAGATTGCTAATGAATCTTTCCGCGGTGACAAAAGTTAGCAAACTCGGCTGGAACAGCCGTGTTTGCGGTGGAAGTTCGGATCATTGACTACCTCGGGATCAATAAGCCCTGATAGCCGAGCTATCGGGGGAACCTATTGTCGCTCCGGATGCAACCATCGTGAGTGCTTCAACCCCAAGTTCGACCTACCGCGAAATCCTCACTTCGGAACGGTTTTGTTATGGCGCCGAGGTGGTGACGACACGTGGATTGGAATCGGTCGATTCGCCGGGCCATTTGGCCTCGTTCGCCAAGGACCTTTTGGCGAATCCACGGATCGGTTGGATTTCGATCACCGACAATCCCGGTGGCGGGCCGATGTTGCCGCCCGATTGGCTTGCCGGTTTGGTTGTCGAACATCGCCACCGGGTCGTTTTGCATTTGACGTGCAAAGACATGAATCGTAGCGGTCTTGAGTCGGCGGCGTGGCGTTATGCTTCGGAAGGTTTTCAAAACATTCTGGCTATCACGGGCGATTATCCCATGGGCGGCTACGGCGGACGCGCCGGGCCGGTGTTCGACTTCGATTCCGTTGGGCTGATTACGCTCTTGCAGTCGATGAACGCGGGGCTTGAAGTGCTCGACCGTCGCGGCAAGTCGGAAACGCTGCCCAAAACCGACTTCTTCATCGGCTGTGCCGTTTCGCCGTTCAAGCGTCACGAGCGCGAGCTGCTGCCGCAATACTTCAAACTCGTCCGCAAAATCGCCGCCGGCGCCCAATGGGTTGTGCCGCAACTCGGCTACGACATGCGAAAGTTTCACGAAGTGAAGCTATTTCTCGAAGCCCGTGGTATTCGCGTACCGCTCCTCGGCAATGTTTATTTGCTGAGCAAGGGCGTGGCCAAGCTGTTCAACAGCGGCAAGTTGGCCGGCTGCGTCGTGAGCGACAAGTTATTGGAAACGATTGAGAAATACGCGGCAGGCCCCGACAAAGGCGTCGGATTTTGTCAAACGCTGGCTGCCAAGCAATTGGCGGTATTCAAGGGACTTGGTTTTGCGGCCGGCTATCTCGGCGGCATTCACAAAGCCGACGGTTTTGGTCCGATCATCGAACTGGCCGAAAGCTATGGGCCGGACGATTGGAAGGATTTTCTTCGCGAGATTCAATACGCGCAGCCGGATGAGTTTTTTCTGTTCGAGCATGACGCATCGACCGGCATGAGCGACGCCGGCCGCATACGCCGCGATTATCTCGATTCGCTCAAACATCCGCCGCAGTCGAAAGAGGCTGGCCTGATTTACCGGCTTTCGCGTTGCGTGCATCGGATGGCGTTCACACGCGACCAGGCCTTGTATCCGCTGCTCCGGCGGATTTACGCCCATTGGGACAAAAAGCCCGGCTTTTTTAGTCGCATGGCCTATCGAGTCGAGCGGCTGTCGAAGTTGGCGATGTACGGCTGCAAGGATTGCGGCGATTGCAGCCTGCCTGATTGTGCGTATCTTTGTCCGAAGCATGACTGCTCGAAGTGCAGCCGCAACGGCCCGTGCGGCGGATCGGCCGACGGCCGCTGCGAATTGGACGACAAGGAATGTTTTTGGGCAAGAATCTATGAACGGTTGAAAACCTTCGGCGAATCGGAGACAATGTTGGAGCGGCCCGTGACGCTGTACAACGCCGCGCTCGAAGGCACGTCGTCCTGGGCCAACACGTTTTTGGATCGAGACCACGGAAAAGGGGCTCGGGATTAGGGGCTAGAGAACAAAAACTAGTCCCTAGCTTCTAGTCCCTCAACAAAGGAACTGACCTAATGGCAATTTCCGGTTTAACGATTATCGGCGAAACGATCAACGATTCGGTGCCGTCGACGAAGAAACTTTTCGAGGCCGGCGACATCGACGGCATTTTGGCGATTGCGCGCGAGCAAGATGAAAAAGGGGCGACCTATATCGACGTGAACGTTGGCCCACGTTCGCCGGAGTTCATGGCCGAGATGGTGCAAAAGATTCAAGGCGTTACGTCGAAGCCGCTGTCGATCGATACGCCCGACCCGAAAATCGCCGAGGCCGGCCTCACGGCATACGATCCAGCGCGCGCGGGCGGCAAAAAACCGATCTTGAATTCGATCAGCGCCTTGCGCGCGGGCATGTTTGATCTGTATACGATTTGCGCCTTCAAGCCGATCTTGCTTGTTTCAGAAAACGTGATCGCCGGCCAGTCGAAACCGTGCCGCACCGTGGACGAAACCTATGCGGCGGCGCGTCAATTGGTCGAAACATTTTTGACGCGATGCCCCGGCGCAACGAATGACGACTGCATCATTGATCCCGGCATTGCGCCGATCGGGAGCGATTCGGAAGGCAATATTCATCGGCTAATCGGGGCGTTGGCAAAGATTTTCAGCGATCCGTTTTTCGCTGGTTGTCACGCTTCGGTGGGCTTGAGCAATTTCACGGTGATGTTACCGCCCAAGCGGCCCGACGGTTCGCCGGTCAAAGGCGCGTTGGAAAGCGCGTTCCTTACGAAAGCGATGCCGTTGGGATTGGATATGGTGATCGGCTCGGTCAAGCGGAATTACGCGCAATTGACGCCCGATCATCCCGCGATGCAATGCCTGGAAGAGTGTTTGAAACTCGAAGGGTTCGACGTTTTGATGCGCGTTCGCGATTTTTATACAACGTGAATTGTGCAACCGCGAGCCGCTTTTTCTAGCTCCTAGCCCCTAATCCCTAGCCCCTAAATATGTCCGACTCCGCCCGAACGCTACCGCCCGATATTGAAATCGCCCGCCAATCCACCATGCTGCCGATCGAGGAGATCGCTTCGACGTTGGGCATCGCCGATGCCGACCTTGAGCATTACGGCAAGCACAAAGCGAAAGTTTCGCTCGATCTTTTTCGACGACTCGAAGACCGCCCGAATGGCAAATTGGTTTTGGTCACGGCCATCACGCCGACGCCGGCCGGCGAAGGCAAAACGACGACCAGCATCGGACTGTGCGACGGGCTGAATCGCATCGGCAAGAAAACGAGCGTCTGTTTGCGCGAGCCGTCGTTGGGGCCATGTTTCGGCATGAAAGGGGGCGCAGCCGGCGGCGGCTATGCACAAGTCGTGCCGATGGAAGACATCAATCTCCACTTCACCGGCGATTTCCACGCGATCGAGTTGGCCCATAATCTGCTGGCCGCAATGCTCGATAATCATATCCACCACGGCAACGCGCTGGGCATCGATCCGCGACGCATCGTGTGGCGGCACGTCGTCGATATGAACGATCGGGCGCTGCGCAATATCATCGTGGGCCTCGGCGGCGTTAATAATTCCGTGCCGCACGAATCGGGCTACGACATCACCGTCGCCTCCGAAGTCATGGCGGTCTTCTGCCTTTCCGAATCGCTCAAGGAATTGAAAGAACGGCTCGGCCGGATCATCGTGGCCTATACCTACGATCGCCGTCCCGTGACGGCCGCCGACCTGAAAGCCAACGGCGCGATGACCGCGCTGCTGAAAAACGCCCTGAAGCCGAATCTTGTGCAAACGCTCGAAAAGAATCCGGCGTTTATTCACGGCGGCCCGTTCGCCAATATCGCACACGGCTGCAACAGCATTTTGGCCACCAAGCTTTCGATGCGGCTTTCAGAATACACCGTGACGGAAGCCGGTTTCGGGGCGGACTTGGGCGCCGAAAAGTTCATGAACATCAAATGCCGCAAGTCGGGCATCAAGCCGAATGCCGTGGTGATCGTGGCGACGGTTCGCGCCTTGAAGCTCCACGGCGGCGTGCCGTTGAAAGAACTGAGCAAGCCGAACGTCGAATCGCTCGACAAAGGCGTCGAAAACCTCAAAAAACATATCGAAAACATCCACCGTTTCGGACTGCCGGTCGTCGTGGCCATCAATCATTTTACGAGCGACACGGCCGAGGAAATCCAATTCATCAAGGATAAATGTGCGTATCTTTCGGTCAAAATTATCACGGCCGATCATTGGGCGCGCGGCGGCGCCGGCGCCGAAGAACTCGCCCGAGCGGTAGTCGAGGTGGTCGAAAATACGAAGACCGATTTTTCGCTGCTCTATCCCGATACCTGTACGCTATGGCAAAAAGTCGGCATCATCTGCCGCGAGATTTACGGTGC
>CAZWNM010000086.1:0-7091 GCA_964635765.1 uncultured Planctomycetaceae bacterium
CGGCCGCCCAATTCGCTGGAAACGCTCATCCGCGACGACACGCGATTCCACGAGGCAAAACAAATCCTCGATGCCTACGGGGAAGCCTGGGCGTTGACCTATTTCCTGCTTCGCCAGCACCCCAAGGAGTACGTGCGTTATTTGGCGATGTTATCGAAGAAGACGCCGCTCATTCACGACGGGCCTGAAAAACGGCTGCAACAATTCCGCGAGGTTTTCGGCGACTTGAGCAGGCTCGACACCGAGTTTTTGCGTTATATGAATAAGATGCGGTAGAAGGGTGAAGTAGCGGTCAGTGGTCAGTGGAAGGCAGTTCATTGCGAAACCGCAAGCGGCCTTGTGCTAATCCCTAATCCCTCGTCCCTCACCACTAGCCGCTGACCACTAGCCACTGACCACTAGCTGCTCGCCCCCGTCCCAAGTGGCAATGCCCGCATTTTCCAACATTCTCGCGGTTTCTGCTGCCGCCGATTGGCCTTTTGCCACATGGCTGCCTATAATTGCCGTGAGTGGCGGGACTGTCGCTCGGGAGTGATTTTTATGCCCATTTTCGGCAATCCGTTGTTTCGCTCGCAAGAGTTTTTTGGAAAAGTGCGGCTGTTTCCGCTTCCGAATCTGGTAATGTTTCCGCACGTCATGCAACCGCTGCACGTTTTCGAGCAACGGTATCGCTATTTGCTGGAGGACGCGTTGGCCGGCGACCGACTCGTGGCGATGGCGGCGCTCGCGCCCGGCTGGGAAAACAATTACGAAGGCCGGCCGTCGCTGTATCCGATGGCCTGCCTCGGCCGCATCGCCGCGTATTGCCGATTGCAAGACGGCACCTACAATGTATTGCTGCTGGGGTTGCAGCGGGTGCGTTTGCGGCGGGAATTGACGCCCGGCCGGCGTTTCCGCGAGGCCGAGGCCCAGTGGTGCAAAGACATTTGCTCGACGTGTTCGGCGGCTCGGCATCGCGCGTTGCGGGATGAGTTGGGCAAGGCCCTGCTGCGCATCCTGCCCATCCTGCCCGAAGCCCAGTTGCAATTGGATCAATTGCTGGAGACCGACGTTCCGCTCGGCGTTCTCACCGATGTCATCAGCTACATGATCGACCTCGACGTATCGAGCAAGCAATTGTTGTTGGGCGAGGTCGACGTTCGCCGCCGCGCGGAGTTGCTGTTGCGGCATCTTTCGGAAGCCGCCGCCGATCTGGCCGCCCGTGCCACCTCGGCTTGCTTTCCGCCCGAGTTCAGCACGAATTGATCGCTCCGCTGCGTGTTTATCCGTCAGAAAAACATGCTCTTTTTCGTCGGAAAATCATGGGTGGGTATTGCGGCCCTCTCGCGCCTCGAATATGCTATCGGCCAACGGACAGCATGTTGGGAGGAGTTGGCAAATAAACCAAAGATGTATTGGACTAGCCCATTTTTGCCCGAACTAACCCTTGGCATCGAGAGTGGTATCCATGAGCAATACACATGAACCTGAATCTCCCGAATCGAGTAGCGACCCTGTGAGATTGAATGTCGAAACCGACGGCATGCGGGGTTGGGAAGAAAAACTCGCGGCGCTGCTATTGCGGCTGCTGGGGGTTTATTTTGTGGCCTGCGCCATCCTTTCGGGCACTAATGATGCCATCCACGTCTTCACGGCATTGGGCGGGAGTAATGTCGGCGTCGGCGTTGACAAGGTATTGACACATTATTGGATGTATTTCGTCTACGCCATCGCCGAGTTTATCGTCGGCACCTACTTCCTGGTCGGCGGACAGTGGGTACTCGAGAAAGTCTTGATTCCCATTATTCCCGGTCCGCTGAAAGACGACGACGACGCGGATTAAGAAACTAAGTAGGTCAGGTATTCCGTGCCTGACAATTTTGCTGTTCTTTGAAGGAACTCTGGCGATGATCGCACGAAGACTGAGTTTAGCTGTTCTCGCCGTCGCCGCCTTTTTGGCGTGCATAGGATGCCAGCCGGCGGTTCAGCCGGCGGTGCAAAATCAGAAAGGCCCTCGCCCGGCGCAAAAGAAAGCCAGCCCGAAGTGGATGCGATCGAAGTCGAAATTGGACGACGACTCGATCCGCGTCCGGCTGCTGGTGGTGGAGACGGTTCAAGAGAACCTCGGCCTGAATGCAGATCAGATCCAGAAAATCAGGGATTATGTCAAGATCAGTGGGGAACGATATCGGGAATTCCTTGCCAAGTTGCGTGAACTTTTTCCCCCATCCCGGTCCTTCCCGCAAGAGGAGTTTGACGCGAGAGAGCAAGAATTTCGGGCGTTTTCCGAGGATGTCAAGCGCAAGGGCAAGGAGTTGCAGACGAAGATCCTGGCGATGCTGACGCCTAGCCAAAGCGAGCGACTCAAGCAAATTCAGCTTCAGGCGGCAATTCCAACTGCCCTGGCCCGGCCTGAGATCATCAAGGCGCTGGATATTTCTGAAGAGCAACGCGGGAAAATTCGCGCCCTGTGCGATCGTATGGAAAAGAAACAAGTAGCCGAGTGGCCCAGTTTCCACGGCCTCGACCCCAAGGAACGCCGGCAGAAGATGATTGAATTTATGAAGGAGTGGGACAAGGTCCAAGCAGAGGCGACAAAGCCCATTTTGGATATTCTTACTCCGCAGCAGCGGGCGAAGTTCGAAAAGTTGCAGGGAAAAAGGATTGACGTAACGCGGCCCTATGATGCCTTGATACCGGAGGATGCCGAGTTTTAACCTGCTTGCCAGGCCCCATCCCATTACGACAACGAAGGGAATAAGTCCAACTTCTGGACCTATCCCCTTGAAGCAGTCGGGGCGAGAGGATTTGAACCTCCGACTTTCTGGTCCCAAACCAGACGCGCTAGCCAGGCTGCGCCACGCCCCGTATGTTTCCTATGCTAACAGAACTAGTGGTTAGTGGCTAGTGGTTCGTGGTCAGTTTTCGGTCGTCACTGGCCACTGACCACGGATGTTGGGGTGGCAGTTGCACTGCTACCCCGGGGCGACAGTGCAACTGTCGCCCCAACCGAAACGAGTCGCCCCAACTGACTGACCACTGGCCACTAGCTCCCGCAAATCTGCTCCTCCAACTGCTCAAACTCTTCGTTGTTGCGAAATTGAATGACCAGTTTCCCCCGGCCGCGGGCGTTGTGCGTGATTTTCACTTTCAGGCCCAAGGCCGTGTGAAAACGCTGTTCCAAGGCGGCAAGATTCTCGTTTTTCGCCTGCGATTTCCGCGTCGGTTTTTCTGGGGCGACAACGTCCGACAACGGCCCGCGGTCGGCGGCATCGATCATCTCTTGAACCATCGCCTCGGTCTGGCGCACGTTCAAGCCTTCGCGCTGTATGCGGTTGCAAAACTCGACCTGCTCCCGCTCGTCGCCAAGCGGCAGCAGCGCCCGGGCGTGGCCTTGCGTGATTTTGCCGCGGCGAATCGCTTCCTGCACCGTCTCGGGCAATTCCAGCAGCCGGATCAAATTGGCGATCGTCGAACGGTCCAACTTCAGCCGGCCGGCCAATTCCTCCTGCGTGCAGCCGTATTCCTGGATGTAATTTTGGAACGACGCCGCCTTTTCCAACGCATTCAGGTCTTTGCGTTGCAAGTTTTCGACAATCGCAAGCTCGGCCATTTGCCGGTCGTCGGCCTCGACCACATGGACCGGCACGTCGGACCAACCGGCCAACGCCGCCGCCCGAAGCCGACGCTCGCCGGCCACCAATTGATACCGCTCGCCGACCTGCCGAACCACCAGCGGCTGCAACAAACCGTGCGCCGACAGACTTTCGGCCAGCGATTTTAATTCGTCGGGATCGAAATCCTGCCGCGGCTGCGCCGGATTGCTGTCGATCAGCCGAACGCTCACCTTCGGCGGCGTTTTTTCTTGTTTTTCTTGATCTTCGGACTGAAAATCAGTTTGGCGAGGCTGGGAGGCATCGGCAGCTTGCGCGGACTGAGATGGCGCAACTGCCGCATGATGTGGCGACGCGAAAAATTGACTCGGCGACGCATGGGGCACGTCGAGCCGGAACATCGCCTCGGCCGACGGCGCTGCCGGGATATTTTGCGGCGGCAATGAAACCGGCGGCAACGGGTCGTGACTCGTCGTTTCCGACGCGGCCGGCGCCGCCGGCTGTTGAGCCGTCGCGGTCGCGATCGATTCGTTGCGGGCTGGCAATTGGCCAAGCAGTGCTTCCAAGCCGCGGCCTAATCGTCGTTCTTTACTCACGTTCGAGCACCTCCATGCAAAGTTCCACATACGCCCTGGCACCACGCGAACGGGGGGCGTAGTCGATCACCGACCGGCCGTGGCTCGGGGCTTCCGAAACCGCCACGTCGCGTGGAATGACCGTCTGAAATACAATTTCCCCAAAAAAATCTCGCACCTCTTCGTCCACCTCATGCGTCAGTTCCAGGGTGTGGTCGTACATCGTCAGCACGATCCCGCCGAACTGCAACTGGCAACGTTTGTCCTGCATCACGCTGCGAATGACCTCGATCATCTGCGTTAGCCCCTCCATCGCAAAATACTCACACTGGATTGGCATGAATACCTCTGTGGAACTGCTAAGCGCCGTTCGCGTCAAGGGGCCGAGCGACGGGGGGCTATCGATCAGGACATAATCGTAGGCATTAAAGCCGGTTGTCAAATGTTCGCGCAGCCGGGCCGCCTGTTGCGCGTCGTCGCGCGTCAGCAGCTCGACATCTCGAAAACTCCGGGTGCCTGGCAGCAAGTCGAGGCCGGGCACATCGGTCGCAACGACGCCCTGGCGGATCGGCGTGCAGCGGACCAGCGGATGCGTGCAAGTCGGCGCGTGGCCGAGACCGCTCGTGGCATTGCATTGCGGATCGAGATCGACCAGGAGCGTTTTCGCGCCGGACCGGGCGAGCGCAGCGGCGAGGTTGAGGGCCGTTGTCGTTTTGCCCACCCCGCCTTTCTGATTCGCCACGCAAAAAGTCCGCGTCACGAGAGCCTCCTTGCCGTCGTTGCGAGATTTTAGCAGGGAAGCGGGTATTGGGGGAATGCCAGTTTGGAGGAGAGAAAGGGATTAGGGATTGGGGATTAGAGATTAGAAAACCGTCGCTTGTGTTTTTTCACTAGCCACTAACCACTAGCCACTATTTTACCTGTTTCCCGTGAAACACCCATTTTTAACAATCGGCATTTTCCGCAAGTTGCAAATCGGCGGCATCGGCACCGAGCTTTTCACGTGAAACCTGGGGACTAGTGGGCAGTGGTGGTCATTCTGAGCGCAGCGAAGAATCTCGTTTGCAGTGGCAAGTGGCGATCCAACGGAGATTCTTCGCTGCGCTCAGAATGACTGTGTTCCGTCTCCCGGTCTCCAAGTCTCCCCGTCTTGCTCTATTCCAGCGGATTGATCACCAGCCCGCTCAACAGCTTGGGATAGAAATACGTGCTCTTCGCCGGCATTCGCTCGCCGCCAAGGCTGATCGCACGGACGTGCTCGACCGTGGCGGGCATGACCACGGCCGCCAACGGATACTCGCCGGTCTTCAGGCCCCCGACCACTTCGGAAATCAGATGCACGTAGCTGGGCTTCGGCAAGTCGGTGCAGCCGAGCAGGTCGCCGATCAATAGCCGATGCAGCAGGCTGACGCCCAGCGATTGCCATTCGGGCGTGTGATCCTTGGCCACTTCGGCCATGCGAGCTTTGCCGGCGTCGGTCAGGCTGGCGATAATCCAACGGCCGTCTTTTTGGGTGTAAAGCCCGATGTCGCCCTGCCGGCCGCCGGTTTCAATATCTTCCCAAACGTCGGCCGCCGCGTCGGGCCCCTCGCCGGCCGACCGAGTGGCAAAACACGGCGACAGCTTCGCCGACAATTCGGTGCTGGTGAGGTTCAATTTTTCCGGCGCCAGCGCGACCGGCTTGCCGTCGGCGACGGCGCCGGCCGAGCGGAACAGCCGATGCGTCGGCAGAACGATCAACCCGGGATCGTCCATCGCCACGCACATCATCAGCGTGTAGTTGGCTGGATGATGGGGCGAAAGGAAACCGCTGTCGTAAATCTGGTCGCGGTACGTGCAGGCGGTTTCGTAGCGATGATGCCCATCGGCGATAAAGATCGGCTTCGGGCCCATGATGGCTGAAAGTTTCGAGATGACCGACACGTCGGTTACCGGCCACATGGAATGCAACACCCCGAGGTGATCGCGGGCGACCAGCGGCGTCTTGCCGGCAATGGCCCTGTCGAGCAATCGGTTGGCTTCGCAATCGGCGTCGGGATACAATCCGAAGATCGGGCTAAGCTGGGCCTTGGTCGTCACGGTCAGCATGAGCCGATCGACCTTGGCGGCCGGCAGGGTTTCCTCGTGCGGAAAGACTTTTCCTTCACCAAACCGCGAGAGCAACTGCCGGCACAAAAAGCCGCGGCGGATGTAGACCGTGTCGTCCTCGGCGGTGAACTGTTGATGATAGACGTAGATGGCCGGATCGGCCTCGGCGGTCAAAATGCCTTCCTCGCGCCACTGCTTATAGAACTTCGCCGCTCGGATGTAGCGGTTGTCGTGGGCGTTGTCGTCACCGGGCTGAATGCGGTTCAAGTCGATGCGAATGAAATTATACGGGCTTCGTTTATAAAGATAGTCTTGTAGTTCTTTTCCAATCACGTCGTACGGCGGAGTGACGACGTCGCTCAACGACCCGACGCGGCCGAGATTGTAACGGATACCACGGAAGGCTTGGATTTCGGGCATAGGAACTAGTGGTTAGTGGCTAGTGGTTAGTGGTCAGTGAAAAGCCGCTTGCGGCTTCGCAACGTCTATGAAGCGGTGGAGCTTGTTCCGAAAGTAGTTGTCAGCGGTCGGGATTGGAAACGCTGGTTGCGAGTTCCTGTTTTTGGCCGCCATGCAATGCCGCTCGTCCTTCGCGAAGGCCGAGGGCGTAGCACGAAATCCCCCATAGGGTAAGTAGGCCAGTAGCCAAGTAATAAGTGTAAAGGTCGGGCGGCGTAACGATTGCCCCCACCACGCATGCAACGAAGAAAATCGCAACGATCGTAATAGCTCGTCGCATTGCGACACTCCTTAGAATACGCGGTTGCGGAAACGCGCGGTGCAAGCGCCGCCGCTTCACACTCTAGTCCCTAGCCCCTAGCCCCTAGCCCCTCTC
>CAZWNM010000087.1:0-7066 GCA_964635765.1 uncultured Planctomycetaceae bacterium
AGTTTGTGGGACAGCCGCCCTCGGCTGTCCAGGGCAATTCCGCACAGCCGAGGGCAACTGTGCCACAAGTTATTCTTGGACAATCGCTAAGGAACTGCAAAAAAGAGAAAAGCGGCAAAATGAAGCAAGCTGAGGGCAACGAGGCTCACTCTATTTTCTTTCCATTCCCTGGCTTCCGTGCGTCTCCGCGTTCTCCGTGTCTCTGTGGTGTTTTTTCCCTTCCATAAGGCGTTTTTTCAGAAACATCTATGAGCCTAAGACATATTTTCGCCCGAAAAGATTTCGACGCGCTGGCCAAAGCGGCCAAGGAAAATCATTTGCACCGCGCGCTCGGGCCGGTTTCGCTCACGGCGCTGGGCGTCGGCTGCATCATCGGGGCGGGCATCTTCGTCACCACCGGCTTGGCCGCGGCCCATTACGGCGGACCGGCCATTATCGTTTCGTACGTCGTCGCCGCCTTGGCCTGCACGTTGGCCGCCCTTTGCTACGCCGAGTTCGCCGCCATGACGCCCGTGGCCGGCAGCATCTATACCTACGCCTACACCACGCTCGGCGAAATCTTCGCCTGGATCATCGGTTGGGATTTGATCCTCGAATACTCGATGGGCACGGCCGCCGTCGCCTCGGCATGGACCGACTACCTGAACGTATTGTTGAAAAGCCTCTTTCGCGGAACGCAAATCATTCCGCGGCAATTTCTCGCCGATCCCTTTACGCACGTCGAGGGACTTCCGGGCCGCCCCTGGTTCAATCTGCCGTCCGTCCTCATCATGATCGTCATCACGACCATTTTGGTGCGCGGCATCAAAGAGAGCGCGCGCACCAACGCCCTGCTCGTGATGGTCAAGGTTGGCGTCGTGATTTTTGTCATCTGCGTCGGCGCCGGATATGTGCAGTGGAGCAATTGGACGGCCGTGCCCGTCGAAGAACGCATCCTGCCGCAAGAGCAAGTGGCGATGGATTTGGTCAAAAAAACGCTGGCCAAGCCGAACGGCAAGGAAAATGCGACGGACCGCATTGTCATGGCGCGCAAGGATTTGGCCGAGCGGCATCAACTCGATTGGGCGCCGGCAGAGGTCGAGCGATTGCAAAAATCCGAGCGGATCAACCGCGACGAGGCCGACGCCGCCGTCGTCGCCGGATTGACTCGTGAACTGACGGCGGAATATCGGCTTGAATGGGTGCAAGGCGAAATCGAACGGTTGCACGCGGCCGGCAAGCTTACGGCCGACGAAGCGAAATCGCACTTGACCGCCGCCGAAAAAAAAATGCGCCCTCGGCTGGCCGCCGATGTGCGGCATCGGGCGATCGTCGAACGCTTGATGCCCGAACTTCGCCGCGAGGGCGAAAACAAAGAGATGGAAAATTGGGGGCTGTTGGGCTACGTGGGCATCGGCAGTTGGCTTCGCCCGGTCGATAACGCCACCCGAACCCCGTTCATGCCCTATGGTCTTTCCGGCCTGATGCTCGGCGCGTCGATCGTCTTCTTCGCGTACATCGGCTTCGACTCGATCTCGACGCACGCCGAGGAGGCCCGGAATCCGCAACGCGACGTGCCAATCGGCATTATCTTCTCGCTCGTCCTATGCACGATCCTGTACGTCGCCGTCGTCGCGGTCATCACTGGCATGGTCCGCTATCCCGACATCGACGTTCACGCTTCGATCGCCGTGGCGTTCGACCAGCGGGCGAAGGAAACGCACAGCGGACTATTGCAAATGTCCGGCGCGCTCATTGCGGCGGGCGGATTGGCCCGCATGACCAGCGTGCTTCTCGTGTTGTTTTTGAGTCAAGCGCGGATTTTCATGGCCATGGCTCGCGACGGCCTCCTACCGAAATTCTTCGGCCGCGTGCATCCGCGCTATCGCACGCCGCACGTCGCCACGATGTTGACCGGCGCCGTGGTTTGCCTGGTGGCCGGCTTCGTGCCGCTGGGCGATTTGACCAAAATGGTCAACATCGGCACGCTGTTGGCCTTCTCCATGGTTTGCATGGCGGTGATGATCCTTCGCGTGCAGCGGCCCGACGTGCATCGCCCGTTTCGCTGCCCGCTCGTTTGGGTCGTTGGCCCCCTGGGCATCGTGGTAAACCTGCTGTTGATGCTCTTCCTGCCGCCGATGACCTGGCTTCGCTTGTTGATATGGCTCATGATCGGGCTGGCCGTCTATTTCGGCTACAGCCGCCATCGCAGCCATCTCTTCAAGCACTTGATGCACGAGATTCAAGAGCCTCGCGACGAGCGCCTCGACAACGAAGACGTGGTGGAGGCGTGAAACCGGATGACAAAAGAAGTCAGGTCAAGTTTCTTCCCACGGGCAGTACACGCGAATCCGCCGCCGCTCGACGATCCAGAGACGACCGCGAATATCCGACTTCGCGAGGCCGGAAAGCAACGTTTCAAGCGATTCGCTCAGCGAATTCCGCGTAACCGTTTTGGGAAGCCGAAGCACGGCGATGCCGGAAAACTCGGCCGGATTGAAGAGAAACGGATTGGCAAAATCGCGGTCGAGCGTCACCAAGCAGCGGCCTTCCACACGACACGCTTTGATAACCTTTTCGTCCGCAGCCGATGTTAGACGCTCCTCGAAAACGGTTGCCGCGTCATAGCCGGCGGCGCGAAACATGGCCGCGCCGCGATTGCCCAAGTTTTCGTCCAATTTAATGCGAAGCGTCTGATTCATCCTGGAATCTCAACGTACCGTTCGCGAGACATTTCAGCGCCATACGCGATGCAAGCCAAAACATCGGCTTCTTCCACGCCTGGATAATCGGCGAGAATTTCTTGCATGGAACAGCCGTCGGCCAGCAAATCGAGAATGAGCGACACCCAAATTCGATGCCCGCGAATGCACGGCTTGCCGAAACAGATATTCGGATCGATGGAAATTCGCGTCAACAGGTCTGTTTTTTTCATGGCGGTTGTTCCTTCCACCCCTCTATTTTACCTCATGCCCCAGATTTTCACCAGAGACGATTTTTGCGGGGAATTTCGATGCCATACTCCCCCGCTACACAGCCATCAGCGAATCGCCTATAATAACAGGGAGTTTTTTCGTTGGGGCGGCTTCTTCCAAGGACTTTTTGCCATGCGTTCCGATACGATCAAATTGGGCGATTCCCGCGCTCCGCACCGCAGCTTGCTCCGCGCCGCCGGCGTCGCCGAAAGCGATTTCCAAAAACCGTTCATCGCCATCTGCGGCAGCCACGTCGATATTATCCCCGGCCACGTCCATCTCGATAAAATCAACCAACTCGTCAAACAGTTCGTCCGCGACGCCGGCGGCGTGCCGTTTGTCTTCAATACGATCGGCGTCGATGACGGCATCGCCATGGGCCACGAGGGCATGAAGTTCTCGCTGCCGAGCCGCGAGCTGATCGCCGATTCCGTCGAAACCATGCTCCGCGCCCATTGCTTCGACGGCGTGATCTGCATTCCGAACTGCGACAAAATCGTGCCCGGCATGTTGATGGGCGCGTTGCGAGTCAACATCCCGACGATTTTCGTGAGCGGCGGGCCGATGGAATCGGGCCACGCGACCGACGGCCGCTGCATCAATCTGAACGATGTCTTCATCGGCGCGGCCGCCAAACAGGCCGGCAAAATCTCGGCCGACGAACTCACCATGCTCGAACGCATGGGCTGCCCCACCTGCGGCTCGTGCGCCGGCATGTTCACGGCCAACAGCATGAACTGCCTGTTCGAGGCGTTGGGCGTGGCCCTGCCCTGCAACGGCACGCTTCTGGCCACCAGCGCCGAACGCCGCCGGCTCTACGCCCACGCCGCAAGGCGAATCGTCGAAATGGTGTTGGAGTTCGACGCCAAGGGCGAGGGCCACGGCCTGCTGCCGCGCGAAATCGTCACCGCCGCCGCGATCGACAACGCCATGACGCTCGACATGGCGATGGGCGGAAGCACCAACACCGTGCTGCACATCTTGGCCATCGCCCACGAAGCCGGCGTGAAATACGACATCGAGCGGATCAACACGCTCAGCCGCCGCGTGCCGAACGTCTGCAAAGTCGCTCCGAGCAGCCGCTACGCCATCGAACACGTTCACAACTCCGGCGGCATCCACACGATCCTCGGCTCGGTCAACCGCGGCCGGCCGGGCTTGCTGAATCTCGATTGCCCGACCGTAAGCGGAAAAACGCTCGGCCAAAACATCGCCGATTACGACATCCGCTCAAAGACCGTCCAGCGTGAAGCGTTGGAACTCGACGCCGTGACGGCCGGCGGCGTCGCCACGCCCGAGGGACTTGGCGTGAAGTGCAACGTGAAGTCCGTCCGCGAGCTCTCCATCGCCGATCTCGGCTTCGACCCGATGGATTGCATCCGCGAGGTCGAAAACGCCTATAGCCAAGAGGGCGGCTTGGCGATTCTCTACGGCAATTTGGCCCCGAACGGTTCCGTGGTCAAAGCGGCGGGCGTGCGGCCCGAAATGCGAAAACACTCCGGCCCGGCGGTCATTTTCGAGAGCGAAACGGAAGCGTACGACGGCATCGTCGCCGGGAAAGTGAAGGCCGGCGATGTGGTCGTGATTCGCTACGAAGGCCCGCGCGGCGGACCGGGCATGCAGGAAATGCTCGCCCCAACCACCGCCATCAAAGGCATCGGGCTCGATACCTCCGTCGCCCTGATTACCGACGGCCGATTTTCCGGCGCCACGGCCGGCGCGTGCATCGGCCACGTCAGTCCCGAAGCTGCCGCCGGCGGCCCGATCGGACTCGTTCAACCCGGCGACATCATCGACATCGACATCCCCGGCCATTCGCTTGCCGTGCGCGTCAGCGCCGAAGAGCTTGCCGATCGCGCCAAAAAGTGGCAACCGCGTCCGCCGCGTTACACGACCGGCTGCCTTGCGAAATACGCCTCCATGGCCACCAGCGCCGACACCGGCGCCGTGCTGAAGTTTTGAGGGGCGAGTAGCGAGGGGCTAGGGATTAGGGGCTAGGGATTGGGGACTAGGGAATAGAAACGTCCGCGTCATGAGATTCTTTCTCGACGAAAACTTTCCTAAGACGGCCTCGCGGTTGCTCACCGTTGGCTCCGCTGCTCGCAGAACTTGTGAATTTGTTCTTGCATCGAGCGATGCTCCTTCTCCGCCGCTGATGTGTCTTTGGCCTGTTGGATTTCCTCAATGGCGTTCTTGACGCAATCCTTGAGTTGTTTGTTCCGGGTGACGAGCATTTCCCGCAGCGCTGGAAGCACCGACTCGGCCTTCTTGTCGAAATGGGTCACGGCTCCTACCGCACACCTCTGAACCCATTCGTCGTCATCCTTGAGCAGCTTGGCGATGGCTGCCAGATTCTCGGCGTCGTAGGGGTCGAGCCCCGCCAATTCGCCCGCACCGGAACCACGAACCGTCTTGTCCTTGCTCGCAAGGGCCTCCCGATAACGGCGGCTCAGGTCGGCGAGGTCAACGACGGAGACGCCGGCGGGAATCCTGATCTTTTCCAGGGCAATGTCGCCTCCGACACACACGGCCATCGTCAGGAACTTGCTCCAAATCTTGTTCCCATCCGGGAGTGTCGTCAAGTGCCGGGAGATTCCGCCCTGGACGTGCAGACTCCAGTTGTACGGAATCGTCCTGGCATGAAAGGAATGGGTAATGCCCGGACCCGGCTGCAAGAGCACCTCGTGGACGTCGGCCTTCGCGGCGGCAAACTTTTGCAGGGCGTCATTGAGGGTCGCCGTATCGCCTCGGTAGTAGAACTGCTCGCTCCCGTTGCACCACCAGTGATAGACGCGGCTTGAATGGTTCATCAGGGGTACGATGCCCTGCCATTCCTTGTAATTCAACTCATTCCCGGCGGCGTTGGAGGCGTTGGCGTTGCCGAAATCCTCCGTGGCCAATGCCCATGCCTTGCCGGGAAGACATAGGGCCAGAATGGCAAGCGTCAGACAGGTTGACATGTTTTTCATATCAGGACTCCTTTGTACTATGATTCGCTGCCCATCAACGATTAGACGACGAAGGGGTAGAATTAGTTCCGTCGATTTCTCGCCGATCGTTTTCATGAGTGTCGATTATATCTATATCATTCTGCCCCTTGAAAGACCAACCCTGCGGTCATGCATCAGAGAGGATTCCAGAACCGCAATACCGAATTACCGACATTCTCACGCTTTGGCCCAAAATGTTCCATTGAAACCGACGCGGCAATGTGCTAAAAGAATCGACAAGAACTATCCGGCCGTCCAAAAGGCCGAAAAACTAGGGGAATCATATAACGCCGGAGAGGGAATTTTTCAACATACCACCCAAAGGAGTATGGCGAGTTACGAAAAACGGCGTCGTCGAAACTCATTGAGCCACAAGCGGTTACGATTGTTCAACACGCCCTAACTTTTTCGCCGGGGTATTCAAGCGGTGAATAATGAAAAACTCTCTTTTGGTGAAAAACTCCCGGTGAAAAACGCCTCGGCTCCGCTTGCGACTCTGATTTTTTTCGCTGAACCCGCACTCGCGGGCGTCCCCACATTTCAAAAACTGATCGGCCATGACCTCTTCCCGCATTCTTTCCAATTGAACGTTCCGTGATATAATGTCGCCCATGACCACGACCATCGACATCGGAACCGTTCCGGCCTCATGGCAGCGCCGGCATCTGCTGGGGCTGGAAGACCTTTCGGCCGAGGAACTGACGCTGATCCTCGACAAGGCCGAGATTTTCAAGCAGGCGGCGGCCGAGGGACAGCGGAAAGTGCCGCTATTGATCGGCAAGACCTGCGCCAGCCTTTTCTTCGAGAATTCGACCCGCACGCGAAACAGTTTTTCGCTGGCCGCCCGGCGATTGGGCGCCGACACGCTCGATTTTTCGGCCTCGACGAGCAGCCTTTCCAAGGGCGAAACTTTCATCGACACGGCGAAGAACATCGAGGCGATGGGCATCGACTTGGTCATCGTTCGGCATCGCACGCCCGGCGCGCCGCAACGGTTGGCCCAAAATCTTCGGTGCGGCGTGATTAACGCGGGCGACGGCCCGCACGAACATCCGACGCAGGGGCTGTTGGACATCATGACGATTCGCCAGCGCAAGGGCCGGCTCAAGGGGCTTACGGTGG
>CAZWNM010000088.1:0-7007 GCA_964635765.1 uncultured Planctomycetaceae bacterium
GACAAGGGCATCCGTTGGGTTGCCCAACGGCGAAGCGCTCGTCTGAGCCAACACGATCGGCTGCGAATAATCGATGCTTGCGCCGCCGTCGACCACCACGCCCGCGCAGTAGGGGTTGTAGTACGGCCAATATCCCCAGGACCACGGAATCGCGGAAGTGGCAGCCCCGGCCCAAACGCCGGCCGTCCACCAGCCAATCGGCCGATGATACCACGAGTTGTTCCAGTTGCCATGCCAATCGCCGTGGTGCCAGTCGCCGTGGTTCCAATCGCCATGCGTCGGCCGAACGATGTTGTTGTTGACGTTGAAGCTGTTTCCGAAATTCGCGCGATTTCCGACGTTCGCGCGGTTGCCAATGTTCGCACTATTTCCGATGTTCGCACGGTTGCCAATATTCGCGCTGTTGCCGATGTTCGCGCGGTTGCCGATGTTCGCACTATTTCCGCTGTTCGCGCGGTTGCCGATATTCGTACTATTTCCGATGTTCGCGCGGTTGCCCTGCGTAAAGGCCGCGTGGTTAGCCCCGAAGTTTGGCGTCGCCGGTCGAATCGCGGCATTCCCGGTCGAACGGGGCGTGTTGTAACTCGGACGCGCCACGTTGGCATTCTGATGCGGGGCGCTGAAAGAAGGCGTATGCGTTGCTGCCGGCCGGCTCATGCCTCCTCCTCCTCCGCCTCCGCCTCCAACGCTACGGCCTCCGCCGCCGCCACCGCTACGGCCGCCGCCACCGCCACCACGGCCGCCGCCACCACCGCCGCCGCCGCGGCCCGCCATTACCAGGCCCGCCGACAGGACAACAACCAAACCAAAGCCTACCATCGTTTTCAATTTCGTATTCATTGGTATTTCTCCACGCCAGACGGACGAAGTCGCGTCGCGTTATGTTACTGAGGCGCCGGTGGTTTTCGCGCGATCGGAATTTCCTCGATGTCGGGCATCTTCTCTCCGCCGACGATGCGATCTCGCGACTGCCACGTCATTCGATCCTTGGACACACGGGCGGTAATGTTGGTCGCGGAAGCGATCTTCCCGTCGCGTCTCACGCCGGTCATTTTCACGATCCATCGATTGCCTTCTCGGGTCCAAATCCCCTCGCTAAACCCACCTTCCGAGTCGAAAACCCAGGAGCGAATCGTCTTGGTCAAGGGATCCCAGCCGATGCGATGCGTGCCGGTCATCAGCGGTCGGCCGCCGATTTGGACCTTGAATTCGCCCAAGATATAACATTGATTGTCGGTCCAGCGGTAGGAGGTGAGCACCAAGGCATCCGGGCTTTCGTCGACCCATTCCCCGATCATCCACTCGAGTTGCTTGAGTTGCTCCTCGGGCGTTGGCGCTTCATCGGGGAGGTCTTTCGCGCTGGCCGTCAGCCAACGGCCGTCCTGCTTGGAGTAAACCACCGTGTAGGGACTGCGCTGGGCAGGCTCCGCCGGCTCATCGGTCACGGTCGCCATGCCGTCCTCGAGGGCCGTGCCCGGTCCGACGAATCGAATCGACCCGACGGCTAGGTTCATGTGGGTTTTCGGGTGCTCCTTGAAGATTCCGGCGAACGCTTGCTCGATACCTTGTCGCCCCTGAGTGGATTGGCTCTCTTCACTGACAATCTCGCCGTCGGCCACGAACAGGGCCGCAACCGCCTTGGCGTCTCCCGCGTTGTACGCCGTGGCGAACGCCTCGGCGGCGAGTCGGATCGCCTTCTCGTCCTGCTGTTGCGCCGGACTGACGACGGCCGCCGTGCCCGGCTTCTCAGACGAGTCAGGCTTGGCTGACGAGTAAGGCATGGATGGCGCGCCGGATTTGGCGTACGCAGCTGGCTTGGCGGGCGAGTCGCCCGATATGGTCTTCGGCTGTTGTTCTACGACAACCGCAATCGCCGCCAAAGCGGCCAACGCGGCTACCGCGGCCAATGCACTCAAAATACATCGCATGAGTTCCAGCCTTTCACGTTAGGCCCTTAAAAGAATAACCTACCGAATTGTAGCGTAGCATCGTAACGTAGCCGGCACACGCTGCACGCGAAAAAAACGCACGGCACGCGGAGCGTGCCTACCACGATAGGAAACAAAAAAAGCCGACGTGGCGGAACACCCTCGGGTCTTCGACCACGTCGGCTTACTCTCAAACGAGCCTCTCGACATAGCCGAATTGCTCTTCATCTAGTCATCCGACGACTTCACCGGGAAATCCACGGTCAAAACCGCCCGCAAGAGTCCCTATGGTGCAATCGTATGCTTCCAGCCGGGGGAAAGCAATAGGGCTTTTGTTTTTTTTCGCATTTGGTATAATAACCCGGTATTGGTGTTGTCCGTACTGACGTGGAAACCTTATGGCTCATATTCCGTTAACCAGGGAGGGGTATCTGATTGAGCATTCCTCGAAATCGGCAGGCGTTATGAAAACACAAGGCGAAATCGAAGCCGCCATTTGCGAAGGGGTCAGCCGCTTTGAACAGGACTACATGGGCCGAGGTCCCAAAGACATTTATGCCCACCTGCTCGGTGATCTCCTCGTGGTCCGCCTTCAAGGCGTGTTGACCGCGGCCGAGAAGCATCTGGTTAAGTCGCTTTCGGCCGATAAGGGGCGAGACCTGCTAAAGCAGGTGCGGACCCATCTGATTGAAACGGCCCGGCCGGTCATGGAAGCGATGGTCCAGGAGATCACCGGCGTGAAGGTGTTGACCCTGCATCACGACATCAGCACGGCGACCGGCGAGGAGGTCGTTCTTTTTACCCTTGCCGAGTCGCCGATTCTCCGCGACGCAAATAGAAAATAGCAATTCTGATGCAGGTTGCATCGTTCACTTCGGGCTAACCTTTCCGGCCTGCCGGTCTTCGGGCGGCGTCGCTTTTCATGGATTATCCAGGCGATCATACACGGACGCTCCAACACGAACGGCTGGAACATTCAAAATTGCATCGCATTGCCCGACATTACCTATTCCCTCATCCGTTACGCGCGAGAAACCGCCGACGCGCGGCGCATCCCTACGTTGCGGTCGCTTGCGGCTGCTGGGTCGGCGCGGCCGTTGGTGCGACCGGTACTACTGGCGCGGCTGCCGTGGCCAGCGCAGCGTCGGTCGCCGCGTCTTGGGCGACTGAGGCGGCGAATTGTTCGAGCGTGTTGATCAGCGTCTTTTTGTCGAACGGCTTGACGATGAAATCGGCCGCGCCGAGCTTGAATGCGTCTTTCAGAATGTTCTTCTGCCCCAGCGCACTGACGACGACGATCTTGGCGTTCGGATCGAGCGCCATAATTTCGCGCAAGGCGTAAATGCCGTCATATTCGGGCATGACCAAGTCGATGGTCATCGCCATCGGCCGAAGTTCCGTGTAGCGTTCGACCGCTTCTTTGCCGTTGCGGGCCTCGCCCACGATTTCCCAGCCGGCGCTCCGCGCTGCTTCCTTGACCTTTTCCCGGACAATGGCGGCGTCGTCGGTAACAAGTAAGGTTTTTGCCATTGGTGTAAGCCCTTCTGTCAGATAGTTCGAGGGGGATGACCCACGGATGTAATGGAAATCAGGCCGGTGGCAAGATCGAAACTGATGCGGCGGCCCATGTTGCCGCCGGCGTCGCGGGCGGCGATGCCAATGCCGGCGGTCTCCAGGGCATGAACAGTTGCATCGACGTTGCTGTCGCCGATGTGCGACGACTGGCCGGTCCCGAACATGCAGGCGCCGCCGACGACCTTGGCGGTCAACTCGCTCTGATGGATGCCTTCGCCGCGGAGGGTTGAAAGCATATGCGGAACGGCGGTATCAGCATATTTCGCCGGGTTTTCACCGCTGTTTCGCGATTGCGGAAGCACCACGTGGCAGAGCATTCCTCGGCGGCGACGCGGTGAATAAAGCGTCACAGCGACACAGGAGCCGAGGATCGTCGTCAGCCGGGCAGGCTCGGCGGCAAACGTCGCTTGACCCATGCCCACGGGTGTTTCGGCCGTTATGCGTGCGGTTGGCTGGTTAATCATGCTGCATCTGCTCGGGCTATAGGCCGGGTGTTCTACGCGGATTTGTGCAATGCGTTTTCCATGGCCGAACGCAATGCAATGGACGGAACGAACAGCAACCACCAGTTCAACTCTTCCTCTTCGTTGTGGAAGCAGGTGCGGCAGATCAGCACGGTGTCGCGCATGGCCGCTTGGGCCACCAACGCCTGCTGGATCACGCTGGCGCCGTAATCCTGAACGAAATACGGAATCGAGGGAAGCAATTCGTGGTCGATTAGCCGCGTGATGGCGTTGACGTACGCACATCCGAGGATGTTGCCCGTCTCCGTCAGCGCGGACTGCTCGAGTTCGCTCCATTCGGGGCCTGGCTGCGGTTCCGCCTGCAACAGCGAAGCAGCCAACTGGCGGCCGTTCTTCTCGTTGAACGTCAGCACCATCGAACCGCCGATCTCGCCTTCCAGATTCAAGACGACCATCGTGAGCAGCTCGTCGCCGAGGTTCAATTCGGTGCAGGCTTCTTCCAGCGGAAGTTCGCATACCTCGTCCAGCGACAACCGGATGAGGCTATTCGTCCAGCGGCACATCGCCGTGGAGGCGTCGTGCGTGGCTGAAGCGAAAAGCTCCTGCAGGATATGGATTTTGGTGCCCGTCGGACTTGCGACGTACGTCATTGCGGATTCTCCAAAGTGGCCGCCGCGGCTATGCCGGAGCGTGAGGACATTTCGATCAGCGCGTGCGGATCGAGAATTAAGGAAACACGGCCGTCGCCGAGGATGCTGGCCCCAGCGACGCCGCCGACGTTGTGATAATTTTCGGCGAGAGACTTAATGACTACGTCTTCCTCGCCGAGCACCTGATGCACGGCCAGACCTAGTTGCTGGTTTCCCTCGCCGATAATCACCAATGTTACCGCCCCCGTTTCTTCTTCGTTCCGCCCGCCCCTTTGATGCCATCGGAACAAGTTTGCCAAGGCGAGGATAGGCACGACCCGATCGCGCACGGTCGCCATCCGATTGCCGTGAACCGTGTGCGTTTCTCGGCTGCCGATGTTGACGATCTCGACCACCGATTCCAGCGGGATGGCGAACACGTCGCCGTCGATATTCACCATCAAGCTCGGCAAGATGGCCAGCGTCAACGGCAGCTTGATCGTCAAGGTCGTGCCGCGGCCGAGTTCGCTGTCGATTTCAATCGAGCCGTTGAGCTCTTCGATCTTCGATCGGACGATATCCATGCCGACGCCACGGCCCGATACTTCCGTCACCTTCTCCGCCGTGCTGAAGCCGGGCAGCCAGATGAATTGATAAATCTGCTGCGGCGTCATCCGCTCGGCGTCGGCGGCCGTCGTCAGCCCGCGGTCGATCGCTTTTTGGCGAATCCGGGCGACGTCGAGACCATGCCCGTCATCCGACACTCGAATGATGATATTGCTGCCGCGATGGAAGGCGCAAAGCGAAATTGTGCCTTGGCGCGGCTTGCCGGCGGCGACGCGGGCTTCCGGCGACTCGATTCCGTGATCGGCGGAGTTCCGAACGATATGAATCATCGGATCGCCCAACTCGTCGATCATCCGTTTGTCGAGCTCCGTGCCCTCGCCGCTGATTTCCAAGTTGATTTCTTTTCCGTTGGCGTGCGTTAAATCGCGGATTACGCGATGGAACCTGCTGAACAGCGGGCCGATCGGCAGCATCCGCATGTTCATCACGCCCTGCTGAATCCCGTCGCTCACGCGATCGAGCAGATGAATCGCCTCGAAAAGATCGCCAACGTTGTCGCGGGCTTGAATCATGTCCCGCTCCGAAACGGCTTTCTTCAGCTTGTCGCCGATTTGCGTCATCCGTGCCTTGCCGATCGCCAACTGGCCTGCCAAGTTCATCAACTCGTCGAGCCGCTCGATATCGACGCGAAGCGTTTCGGCGGTTTTTACGACCGGCTCGGTCGATTTGGCGGTTTGCCCCTCATCGAGGGTTTTCGGTGCGACGGCGGGAATGGAAGCGGCGGCGGCCGACGCTTGCTGCCGCTTGAGCGGCTCGACCGTGATGGTCAAAACGCCTGCCACTTGCAACAACTGCCGCACGTTCTCCGCTTTCCGCTCGGTGGTGACGCCGAACTCCAACGCCTCGATGTCTTCGAGGGTCTCATAATCGGCGACGGGCGGATCAATGTAGCGGATTTCACCAAGGTTCGCCAATTTGCTGCTGACCAATTGGGCTTTGAGGCCGACCAGCGGAAGGTTCGGCTGGAAAACAACGCGCCCGACGAGAATATCATCGCGGTGCTCGCCGCTGAACGCCGCCGCGACTCGCCGATGCAAATCGTCGCTGACATCCGGCGATGGAACAGTCCGTTCCTTGTGGAGGGACGTGTCGCTTTGGTCTGCCGAAACGGTCTTCGCTTGCGGCGGAGCGGCCGTCGGCGGCGTGGAGGGAAATTCGACTTCGAACGCGGCTCGCGCGGCCAACAACTCCTTGGCCAGTTCGGGGAATTTGTCTTCGTAGGCGACGCCGGCGCCCAAGGCATCGACGTGCTGGCGCAGCCCGTCGGTGCAGGAAAGCAGCGCGTCGGTGATTTGCGGCGTCGGCGCGCGATTTTTATCGACCAGCGCTTGCAGCATGTCTTCCATCAGGTGCGACAGCTTGGCGATTCGGTTCAGACCGATCGAAGCGGCCGAGCCTTTCATGCGATGCGCGGCGATGAATAGTTGTTCGACGTTTTTCCGCCCGCCGCCCGCCTCGAGCGCCAGCAACGCCTCGATCAATTCGTCGAGCGTGGAGTGCGCTTCGTCGATGAAGATCGACAGGTATGAAGCCGCGCCATCCCGATCGTCGTCGAGATCGGCAAACATCTGGTCGGGCGTAAGCAGCTCGGTGGTGGTCATGGTGTCGTTTATCGAGCGATCGGTTTGCGGTATAACCAATGGTTCACGCGTTCGAGGTCGCGCAGGAGGTCTGACACGCCTTCCGCCATGCCGACCATCAACAACCCGCCCGGCCGCATGGCGGCGCGGATATGGTGAAGCACGACGGTCTTCGATTGCTCGTTAAAGTAAATTAGCACATTT
>CAZWNM010000089.1:0-6981 GCA_964635765.1 uncultured Planctomycetaceae bacterium
ACGGCTTCACGATCGCCGCGATGTTGGTGCCCGCCATTTACGAGTTCGACGTGGCCACGGGCCGATCCAATGCGGATGAGTAGAGACCGAAGTTATCGCCGATAGCCAAGCGACTTCACCACCGCCAACATTTCCTCAAACGTAATGAAGCGGCGGCGGTGGACCAACTTATACTGGTCGATCGCTCGCGCTAATTCGGCGGCCTCGGGCGAAAGCTCGTCGTGCGAGTTGCCGAACTGCCGACGCTCGCAACCGGACGACGGCTCCTCGGTCTCTGGATTGCGACGATCGACGAAAACGGGCGAAAACTGCGACATGGACGCTTCCATTAGCTGGGACATTCCTCGGCTCCTTTGGGAGAAATTTGCAATCCCGACCGTGGGACGCTCTCTATCAGAAACCTAGCTTAGGAACCGTGACCGGGTCGCTCTTTCGGGCGTGTGTCGAATTGCCAAGCGGCTCGATAACCGAGAATGCTGATTGTAGCGGTTACAAGGACCAGCGGCCGGAAATTGGAGACTGGGGATTTCTGATTTTCGATTTCAAATTTCTGATTTGCTGCCCCCTGCCCCCCGCCCCCTACTCATACCCGTATTGCTTGATAAACACGCTCCAGCGCCGGGTGATTTCGGCCCGCAACTCGGGCGTCATCGCATAACGGTTCGTTTTGTAATCTTTTTTATTGGCGAAATATTCTTCCATAGCGGGACGCGCCGCCTCGAAATCACCTAACTGCAATTCCTCATACACACGCTGCATTTGCGCGATCGGATCGGCAATCAACGCTTCGTAGCGGACTTCGCAGAACTGGCCGGCCCCAATCAATTTTCGATCACGTTCGAAGGTTTCGTACATGCGCGTGAACGTCGAAAACACGCGTTCGTCCAGGCCCTCATACGTCGGCATTTGCAATCCTTCGTCGCGGTACAATCGCTTCCAAAGATTGACGGTCGAGGGGAAAATGACGTAAGGGTCTCGAATGATGTGGACGAATTTCGCCTTGGGAAACATTTCCAAAAGCGTGCGGATGCGGCTGGTGTGCGGCGGCGATTTCAGAACGATCCGCTTGGGATGTTGCAGCGTCACGCACTTGAGAAACCACAAAAACGCCCGCTTCCATACGGCCAAATCGGCGGCCGGCACGCCTTCCATCGTGAGATACTCGGGATACTGCGGCGCGCGATTGGGAAATACGTTGGTCAAATAGGGCGAGGGCAAGCCCATGTTGCACAGGGCGAACTCGTCCTCTTGCGGATGGCTCCAGCCGGCGCCCATGTTGTCCATCGGACGCTGCGCCGGCATCAAAAATTGCAGACACGGCTTGACCCACCAGCCGGACGCCAAAAAATGGTTCGGCGCAAAGCAGGCGTACGTGTCGGGAAAGGTGTGGCGTGCGTCGAGCACGAGGAGTTCGTGGAGTAGCGTCGTTCCGGAACGCCAGTGGCCGACGACGAAGATGGGATCATCCTTGATCTCGGTTCGGTCGATTTTTCGCCCATAAAGAGCGATCTCGATCAGCCAAAGCACGTAATTGACGCAGCCGATTCCGACGATCAATACGGCCATGCCGATGCGGCGCGGCGCAATGTCGAACCGGTTCCGCGCGAGCAATTTAAGCCAAGGGAGTGCGCATATTCCATCCCAAAAGCGAGGAATCCAAGGGCGATCCTTGTAGCCGGTTTTTGGTTCCGCCGCCGTTTTGCCGTCAGGGGCAACGCCCATGGTTGATCCTTGAGAGGGGTGGAATGCATTCGAGCAGTTTCGCCAGATTCCACATATTGCCTGTATTGAAAAATTGAGCGATCGGCCGGTGCTCGGCTGCTATGGTAGCAGATAGCCGCAGACCATGACAAGACGTTTTGGCGTGGAAAATTGCCGAGCCGCGTCCCGATTTTGCTCTTGTCAAAGCATGATTCCATGCGTAGGCTGGCATCCATGCGTCTGAAATTGCCGAGCGTTGGCTGCTTGTTGGACAGTGTGGCGATGCGTTACCAGAGCCACCATTTTGGGCTATTGCAAAATGGCCTTGTGGCGTATCAAAATAGTGTCCGACCGCACATTTTTGTTAGAATTCCGCTCCGAAGTTCTAAGAGCAAACAGGTCGATAGTGGCACTATTCGATTGGAAGCTCTGCTTTTCCTTTCGCGGCAGCCCCTAACGAGCCGAAAACTAGCCCAATTAGCAGGCTTGGCGGACGGCACAAAAGCGCGTACACTAGTCCAAGCCTTGAATCGGAGATACGATACTCATGGAAGTGCGTTTCGCGTGGAGGAGGTAGCAGGCGGTTTTCAATTGATGACGCGATCGAAATTCGCCCCGTGGCTGCGGCGGCTTTACGCCGCGCACAGCGAGGTTCGTTTGTCGCCGCCGGCCATGGAAACCTTGGCCGTCGTTGCGTACCGACAGCCGGTCCTCAGGGCGGAGATCGAAGCGATCCGCGGAGTGCAGTCGGGCGAAGTTCTTCGGCAGCTTTTGGAGCGCGACCTCGTACGAATCGCGGGTCGTTCGGAAGAACTCGGCCGACCGTTTCTCTACGGAACCACCAAACGATTTTTGCAAGTTTTTGGTCTCCGGCATCTCGACGAATTGCCAAGGGCCGAGGCCTTGCGTACTTGCGTGCCGACATGCGATACTATGGACACCGATGTTGCTGATGATCCTTGCGCGACCGCGAACACGGTTGTTCCAGCCGAGCTTGCCGGCCCTTAGGCTGCGGAACGGTTCATTGGCGATGTAGGACACCATCATGCTCACACTTGTTTTGATCAGAACATCAAGAACCCCTTCAACCAGTCCCCAGCAGCGGCAGAGGAGGAAAACGTGAAAACCCTCACTAAAACCCAACATAGTGCCCAAGATCGCGTCACCGCCGTCGTCGAACCACGTCGCAGCGATCGTTTCGACAACCAAACCATTCGTGATCGCTACGAGGACCAAGGAGACGAAGACTTGGACGACGAGGACGATGACGACGACCTTGACGACGAGGACGATGACGAGGAAGAGGACGACGATGACGACCTCGACGACGAGCCTTGGGAAGAAGTCGAAGAAGAAGACGAAGACGACGACGACGATGAAGATGACGACGATTGGGATGACGACGACTGGGACGACGAGGATTGGGACGACGACGAGGACGACGATTGGGATGATGACGACGAGGATGAGGACGAAGACGAGGAAGAAGAGAAAAAAGAGTAGCTTGCGGCACATTCCTTGTTTGTTGTGAATGGCCTTGTTCGTTGTGAATGGAACGCGGATCGCGTTTTCGCGGGAACGCTGATTTCCGCGAAGCGGCGCTAATGACCAACCATTAGCGGAGATTCGTGAAGATTATCGGTATCAATAATCCACGCGATGGAACGCCGTGCCCTTTGGGCGGCGGAGAATAGTGAACCAAAGCGCGGCGGCGATCGCAAGTGTTAGAAGACTGACGCACTGTCCGATGCTCATGCCGGTGCCGGAAACGGCCGCCTCGTCGGTGCGAAGATTTTCGATGCAAAACCGCGTCACCGGATAGATCGACATCATCAGCGCGAAAAGCTCGCCGTCGCGTCGGCGGAACGGTTCGTAGGCCAAAAGCAGCAAACACAACAGCAACGCGTCGATGCTGCTGTAAATCTGCGTCGGATGCACCGGCAGGCTCCGCCGTGGCGGCGAGACGGCCGGGATCGTGATTTCCGGTCGATCTTTCGCTTGGATGCGGAGCGGCTCCTTCTTGAGAAACGCTTCTTCCAAGGCCGAATA
This sequence comes from uncultured Planctomycetaceae bacterium, assembly GCA_964635765.1. Classification (GTDB taxonomy): domain Bacteria; phylum Planctomycetota; class Planctomycetia; order Pirellulales; family Thermoguttaceae. Next base: position 3,751 of record CAZWNM010000089.1, read on the forward strand.
AACATAGCCGGTCGCCAGCGTTTTCTCGCCGTTGACGCTTTCCAGCCGATCGCCCCGTTTCAACCCGGCCCTGGCGGCCGACGAATCGGCGGCGACGGCCAGCACGGTCGGCTCAGACTTGGCGTCGCTGGCGAGCATGAAGCCGTAAAACTGGCCGCGATCGAGTTGGGCCTGATACGGCGGCGTGAAATGCGGCGGCGTGCCGGCCGGAAACGTCACGGCCCAGCCGCAATCGCACGCCGCACCGAAACAGCAGCCGTTCAGCAGGCAGCCGACGCGTCCGATGGCCAAGCCCAGCAGCATGGCCGGGGCGATCAAGTCGCACATCGCCAAGAGCGGCAGGCGATGCTTGCGGAAAAAGAAGATCATGCCGATTAGGGCGCCGAAAAACGAGCCGTAGACGACCAATCCGCCCTCGGCCACGTTGAGCACGCTGCCTATTAACATGCCGAGACTATGGTGCCCCGCGGGCCCGGCGTATTCCGGCCAATATTTTTCCGGCCAGTATTCAATAACATAAAACATCCTCGCCCCGATGATGCCGGGCAGAAACATCCACAGAGCCAAGGAAAGGATGATTTCGGAGTTCAGCCCGACGCGCTTCGCTCGCCACGCGGCAAGCGACGTGCCGGCCACCACGGCCAGGAGCATCATCATGCCGTAGCCGCGAATGGGCAGCCCTCGACGGCCGTTGGGCAAGGTTTCGCATATCGCCGGAAGCACCCAATAGATGACCGCGCCGAACAGCAGCAAGATCGGCACGTAGCCCAGCGTATCGGCATTCCAACCTTGCCGCCAAACCAGCCATGCCAGCGTGCCCACGCTGACGACGGCCCAAAGAATCAGCAGCAGGCCATTGCCGAACAGCGGATAGCCTGCGACCGTGGCGGGAATATGTAGCAGCGTTTGCAGCATGATCTAGTTATTATCGCCGGAGCGGCGAGAAACACAAGGCGAGATAAAGGGGGAAATAAACAGGGGAAAATGATGGGTAGGCGTATATATTGGCGAATATGGGTAGTCGTGGCAGGATGGCGACCGTGCCACGAACCGCACGCGGCTGAACGACTTGGCCCCCAATCGATGCTTTGTTGCTAGCGGTCGCCCGCGTCAAAGCCGTTCTTGCCAAAGCACGGAATGCACGCTCCATGTCGCTATTGTCGCAAAGCGGCTGGTTTCTTATACTTCCCTACCGGAGGGTGGGGATTGTGTTCCGCCCGACTTGGCTCGTCGGAATGGAGGCTGATATGTTGCGGCAATCTTGCTTGGTCGTTGCGGTCGCGTTCGGCATTGCGGGATCGCTCTGGGTACGATCGGCCAATGCACAAGGAACGGCCGCCGCCGGCGAGGCGCCTGCATGGCGTCGGTCCACCGAAGCAACGTCGCCGGTGCCGGCCGCGCGGAAGCCGGCCGCCGCCGCATCGCCGGTAACGCCCGCCGCCTTCAACGCCGAGACCGCGGCACGTCCGATTTCCAGCGTCGAGGCGGGCGGTTTGCCAAACGATGCCGGCCAAGTGTGGCGCGACTACGACATCACCGCCTACACCGCCCGCGTCACCAATACGAAGCGGCCCGAACAAGCGATCATCGACTGGATTCTCCGGGAGACGGGCTACGAGAAATGGCATTCCGAGCCGCTGGGCGTTCTGAGCGCGAACAGCCGCGTGCTTCGCGCGTATCACACGCCGGAAATGCAGAAAATCGTCGCCGACATCGTCGCCCGCTTCACCAGCAGCGAGGCGGCCACGTACACATTTTCAATGCGCGTGGTAACGCTCGACAGTCCGCATTGGCGCACATCGGCTCAACGGCTGTTGCAGCCGGTGCCGGTGCAAACCTCCGGCGTCAACGCCTGGGTGATTCCGCGCGAGAACGCCGCCATTCTGCTCGGCGAACTCCGCCGCCGCAGCGATTATCGCCAGCACAACTCGCCGTATCTGATGGTCAACAACGGACAGGCGACCGTGGTTTCGACGATGCAAGGCCGCGTCTACGCCCGCGACGCGGCGGCCAAGCCCGGCACGGCCGCAGGTTATGAAATCACGAAGGGCCAAGTCGATGAGGGCTTCGCGTTGGACTTCAGTCCGCTGCTGTCGGTCGATCGGCAGATGATCGACGCCGCGATCAAGTGCAACATCGATCAGATCGAAAAGATGATTCCCGTCGCCATCGACATTCCGGTGCAAAATCGGCCCGTGCAGCGGGTCACTCTGGAATTGCCGCAGATGTCGCACTATCGGTTCCACGAGCGATTCCGCTGGCCGATCGATCAGGTGTTGGTGCTGGGCCTCGGCATGGTGGCGTTGCCGATTCCGGTCGATGGGGCGCCGCTGGTCCCGGGCGTGCCGCTGCCGATCGGCAATTCACCCGCCCGAGCCGATCTCCTCGTGTTCATCGAATGCAAGGGCCAACCGACCTCCAATTCGAGCGCGGTGCGCGGCGACCCCGAGCACGATTCGCACAGCTATCGCGGCCGGTATTAGTTTTTTTCCCAAAAACCAAAGTGTCATTCTGAGCGCAGCGAAGAATCTCTTCCAGCATTACAGAGATTCTTCGCCGTACTCATAATGACAGGGTACTGTGTTTTTGCAGTTTTCCGACAAAGCCTGGGCTGTTTGCGGGAAAAAACGCCTAGCCGGCAAGGCAGTTGGCGAGCATCGGCGCCCCTGAAAACTACCTCCCCCCAACTACGATTCGGCCGCCGATCTTTTCAAGCCAGTGCGCCATGATTCGGGCCTTCTTCTTCATGACGGTCAATTTCATAGGAAGCTGAGGAACCGCCGCACCGATGAAACGATCCCAAAAGTCCCGGCCCTTTGCATTGACGGGGACGGATTCGATTCGCACCGAAACGAGTTCAAACTCTGGACTGTGGCGCACATCATCATATAGTTCAGCGAGATAACTCGCAGGTGCGTTGCCCACAACCTCATCTGCCAAGAACACGGAGATGGCATCACAAGCGATCAACTCAAACTGGCCCAACAATGCATCCTGGTAGGATAGCCCCGATTTGATGGGCGTCGGCAACGGAAGGGCAAGCACCTGCAATGCCTCATCCCGTGTGGCGTCTAGCATGCATGTTACTGCCCGGACAAGACGTTCCGGACTTTCTCTTGGAACGGCCAACAAAACGACGGTAAACGTCGCTGTATCCGACGGCGCAAGCTTCTCAGGCGGCGACCGCTGCAAAAGTGCCTTTGTTTCAGTGTCTAGCCAACCGTTCATGGG
>CAZWNM010000090.1:0-1721 GCA_964635765.1 uncultured Planctomycetaceae bacterium
CGTCAAACCCGATCTCCGGCATGACGATCGCCACACTGCTGCTGACATGCATGATTTTTTTCGTCTTGGGTTGGACTGCGCCGCAATATCGGCTGGTGGCCATTTCCATCGCGGCGGTCGTGTGCATCGCGTCGAGCAACGGCGGCACCACGTCGCAAGACCTTAAAACAGGTTTCCTGGTCGGCGCGACGCCCAAGTGGCAGCAGTGCAGCATCCTGGTTGGCTCGCTGTCGTCCGCATTGGTGATCGGCGTCATCCTTTGGGCCATGAACGCCTCGGGCACGGTCTATTCGCAGAAGAATCTCGATCAGCCGAAACGCCCGCTCGACATGGCGAAACTTCGAGCGACCGCCCGGCGCGAATCGCCGCCGCACGACGCCGCAACGTATTACGTTTGGCACGCGACGGAGGGAAACGCCGAAAACGTGACGCCTGGAAAATACTACGTCAACGAGCAGGGAAAAATCTGCTGGCTGGTCGATCCGGGCATCAACGGCCGGCTCACGCAACGCGATGACGGCGTCAAGCCGCCGAAATACAACCAACCCCAGGCCCGATTGTTCGCCCTGATTACCGACGGCATTCTCAACCAGAAATTGCCGTGGACGTTGGTCGCCTTCGGCGCGCTGGTCGCGGTGGTCGTCGAGCTTTGCGGCGTCTCGTCATTGGCGTTTGCCGTGGGCATGTATTTGCCGCTGTCGTCCTCGACGCCGATTTTCGTCGGCGGCGCGGTGCGTTACGTCGTCGATCGCATCGGCCGCGCAAAATCGGACAAGCCGGCTTCCGAATTGGAATCGGAGATGAGCCCAGGAATGCTTCTTTCAACCGGCTACATCGCCGGCGGCAGCATCGCCGGTGTGCTGCTTTCCTTCCTGGCGTTCAAGGAGACGCTGCCCGGCAAACTTGCAATCGGCGAGAACGTGCCGCATCAAACGATCACGGCCGTGGTTACATTTGTGCTGTTAGCCGTGTTTTTAGTAGCCGTCGGCCGAGAGTGGCTGCTGAAAAAGAAATAAAAACGTTCTCAACGTCTTTCCTCCGTGTCCTCCGCGACTCCGTGCTGAGTCTTTCCGCTTCGCAGTTTCACGCGAATCGCCTCTAATCGCGCGGCCAGCTCACGCTCGAAGCCGCGATCGGTCGGCCGATAATACTCACGGTCGATGCCGAGATAATCTTGCGCGGCCACGCCGCCTTCGGCATCGTGGGCATATTCGTAGCCTTCGCCGTGCCCGAGCCGCTTCGCCCCGCCGTAATGCGAATCGCGCAACTGCACCGGCACGGGCAACAGCCGGCCCTCGCGCACGTCGGCCCGCGCCTCGCCGATGCCGACCGTCGTCGCATTCGATTTCGGCGCGCAGGCCAGATAGGTCGCCGCCTGGGCGAGCGTCAACTGACATTCCGGCAGTCCGACCAATTCGCAAGCGTGCGCGGCGGCCACGGCCAGCGGCAACGCGGCCGGATCGGCGTTGCCGACGTCCTCGCTCGCCAAAATCACCAGTCGACGCGCGAGAAATCGCACGTCCTCGCCGCCTTCAAGCATTCGAGCCAGCCAATACAGCGCCGCGTCGGGATCGCTCCCTCGAATGCTCTTAATCAACGCACTAATCGCATCGTAATGCGCGTCGCCGTCGCGGTCGTACTGAACCGCTTTTCGTTGCACCGATTCCGCGGCCAATTGCCGAGTGAACTCGATCGGCGACTCGCGGCTCGAAAGCACGCCG
>CAZWNM010000090.1:1731-6948 GCA_964635765.1 uncultured Planctomycetaceae bacterium
AAAAAATCGAGCGCGTCGTCGTGCAGATGGATGTTGTATTCGCCGAGGCCGCGTGTTTTGTCGGCCACGGCGCGAAGCAACAGCGTTTTGACGTCGTCAACCGATAGCGGCTCGAATTGAAACACGCGGCTGCGGCTCACCAGCGCGCTGTTGATCGTGAAAAAAGGGTTTTCCGTCGTCGCGCCGACCAAAATCACCACGCCGTCTTCCACGTCGGGCAGCAACACGTCTTGCTGCGCCTTGTTGAAGCGATGGATTTCATCGACGAACAAAAGCGTCCGTTGGCCCGACGCGGCGAGACGGTCGGCAGCCGTGGCCAACACTTCGCGCAGCTCCTTCACGCCGCTGGCGACCGCGCTCAATTGGCAAAAGCTGCTCCGCGTGGCGCCGGCCAGTAATCGGGCAAGCGTGGTTTTGCCGCTGCCCGGCGGTCCGTAAAAAACGACCGAGCCGAGCCGATCGGCCGCCAAGAGCCGGCGCAGCAATGTTCCTTCGCCCAAAAAATGGCGTTGGCCGACGAACTCGTCGAGCGAAAGCGGCCGCATGCGCGCCGCCAGCGGCTGCGCCCCGCGTCGATTTTCCGCTTCATGGGCGTCGAATAGAGATGGCATGATCGGCTCGTGGTCTCGAAGTGTTATTCGTCTTTTTCCTTGAAATTCGCAACCCTTTTTCTCGCGTCATTCCTATCGCCGGAGCGCTCGAGCATGTCAGCCAGGGCGTCGATGTGGCGGCCGAAGTCAGCTTCGCTCGCCGTCTTCTCCTCTCGGGCGAGTCCGAAAATCGGCCAGCGCGAGAAGCAGAAAATAATGCCGAGGACGGCCAAGTGGATGAGAATCCAATTGGTCGGCCAACTGTTGAAGATTTCCAGGCCGGAGGAAGCCTTGGCCGTGGGGTCTTCGTCGCGGATCGATGGCCCGCCGGCATAGCTTTCCAAAAATGCGACTGTTTTGCCGGCCGGCCCCGCCATGTCGATCAACTTGGCGGCCAGCTTGCGGTGTTCGTGATTCACCAGCGGCAGGTTCAAGAGGAACGAGCCGTTGGCGACGAGGATCAGTTTGCTCTTGCCGATTTTTTCAACCCCAACGATCGCATCGCCTTTCGACGCCAATAGTTTTCTGGCCGATTTTGGCAAAATCATTCGGCCGTTCAACTCGATTTCGAGCCGCGAGGCGTCGATGTCGCGCCGCCAAACGGAGCCAGCGTCGAGCGTCCGCACCTCGCGCCGCTTCGCGCGGTCGTTGATGGCGAACCAGCCGTCTTCTTCCAGATCTTTCGCATCTTCCGTCTTCGGCTTGAATTGCCGCTGGAACGCGAATTCTTCCTCGGCCTCCGTCAGCCGGTTTTGCAGCAGCGTCTTTTGCTCGGGCGGAGCGCCGGGCAACACGTGTTTCCAATACCACGGGGCGGCGTCGAAATCGCGGCCGACGTAGATCAACGTCCGTCGCGGCCTCGCGTTGAGCCAATTTTCCAACCACGCACGCACGTTCTCCGTCGGCGGCTCGAAATCGTTCGGAAACCAGACGATGCAATCCGCTTGCGTTTTCAAATGGGGCGAAAGAACGCTCCACGAAAACACGTGATGTCCCGCCTGTTGAAACAGTTCGCCCAGCACGGCGGTGCCGTTGACGCTCGCCGACGCCCCGATGCCTTGCCGCTGCCCGTAGATGGTGTCGAGATCGCGGGAACAACCGGCGAAGAGGAGGAGAAACGTGGCTAGTGACCAGTGGCTAGTGGCTAGTGAATACTGGGAGCGCAGCCGCGACGAAGCGAGCGAGGTTTCTCGCGAAACCGCGTTTTCGAGGCCTTTTTCTTGATGCGGATTGACGTTCACCGTGGTGTTTCCGTTACTGTGCTGCGTTCACTGGCCACTAACCAGCGGCCACTATTGTCTCAAACTCCTCCAGCCGCGACCAGCAGGCGTCGAACGCCGAAGCGCCGGGCGGACGATGGCCGAAAAATGCGTCCTCGAACAGAAACATCGTTTGCTCGACCAGGCCGCGAAGCGGAGCGGCGAGAATTTCCCGCAGATACTGTCGATTCGTTTTGCCGCGCGTCAAATGGATGCGGCCGTGTTGATCGAGCTGCCGCAATTGGTAGCTGAAGAGGAAAATGATCGCCCGGCCAAAATCGCCTTGCCGGCGGCATCGCTCGGCCTCGGCCAGGAAATCGAGTCGGCCGGCCTCGAACGGCGGAAACGGCAGCGCGTCGGTGCGGTCGGCGGCGCCGATCGGCTCGTCCTTTGTTGCGTCGGAGGTTTTTTCTCGGTTCCAAAACGCACGAATCAGCAAATACGCCAAGCCGACAAGCGCCAAGGCGATGGCGGTCCAGGCGAGGAATTGCAGCGTGGCGCCAAGGAAGTTCAGCGAAAAATCCCAATTGCCCTCGACATTCCAGCGGCGCGGCGGCGACACCTCAATGCGGCGAACGCCGTCGGCGGCGGAGTCGTACCACGGATAGCCGGACCAGTGATGGAGGGCGTCGCGTCCGCCGGTCACGGGATCGTTCATGTCAATTGCCTCGCCAGCTTGGCGCCTTCGGCGCGCATCAGGAGTTCCACTTCCCAACCTTCGCGGCGGATTCGCAGGTCGAGATAACCCAGGAACCGCACCACGGTAAAATAGCCGACCACGATCCAAAGCGCCAGCGGATAATAAAGCAAGATCGTCAGCCGGTCGTCATCCCATTCGCCCAGCAGGAGGCCGCCGAGCACGGCCATTGTCACAAAAAACGCCAAGGCCAGCAAGAACCCAATCGCGCTCGAAACGAGCCAGCGGGCGAACAGATCGCCGCCGCTGTCGGCGTGCAGCGACCGGCTGCGCCGCAACGTGGTCATTTGATCCGGCCGGCGCGAGTGCATCGGGTTTCGCTCCAACAGGATCACTTCGTTCAGATACGGCCTTGCCGCGAAAGGCACGATCCAGGTGACGATCAGCGGAATGAACAACGCCCGGCGCAACACTTGATAGACGATCAATTGCGGCAAGGCGCGGAAAAAGGCATTGGCGATTTGTTTCGCGCTCGGCCGCTCCAGAAAAACCGCCTCGCCCAAAAAGAGCGTGGCGGGCGCGGTGGCCAGCGGGATTTCCCAAAGCGTCAACAACAACATCAGGAACATGTACCACTGGGGCGCGAACAAAGTCGCGCGATCGGCGCTCCAACCGCCCACGCCGCCGAGCAGCCATGCGTTGAAAACCATGACTGGCACGACGCCGACGGCCAGCGACACGGCCAGCGGCCAAGCGTACGCGCGGATCAGGCACAACGCCAGATCGAGCAGGTCGAGCCAGCCTCGTTCGCGGATCACAATTCGGTTGCGGTCGAGTTGCATGAAACGTCTCGGGTTTTATTCGCGGAATCGTCCGAGGGCGAAAAAGTAGATCAATAAAAAGACGGTCGAAACAATTGCCGCGGCGGCTTTGACGGCGTAGGGCGCCGCGGAGGGCGACAAAAAGCCCTCGATGCCCGCCGCAAAAACAAACAACGCGATCGACGCCCAAACGGTCGTCATCGACTCGCGCCCGGCGCGGCGCAGCGAGGCGATGCGGGTTAGGCCGCGCGTATCGACCAACGAAAACCCCAGCCGCATCCCCGCCGCCGCCGCCAGCACGATCGCCGTCAACTCGAATGGGCCGTGGGCAGTGACAAAGCGGAAAAAATTGCCGGCATGGGGTGATTTCATCATAAAGCCGAACATCGCGCCGAGCATGGCGGCGTTGTACGAAGTTTCGAATAACCCGCCGATGCCTAAAAACATTCCGAACGCAAAGCATCGCAGGCCGATCGTGGCGTTGTTAAAAATGTAGAATCCGCCCATCCCGCTGCCCACGGCGCCGCCTTCCGCCAAACCGCGCTCGACAGGCTTGGAATACATCTCTTCGACGGCGATCATCGTCTGCTTGCCGATGATCCGTTCGGCATAGTCGGGTGAGACGTAGGTCAGAGCGAACGTCAAAAGAAACAGTCCCCAAAAAATGCACAAAGCCAGCCAAAGGCAACGATCGGCGCGCAGGCGGCGCGGCGCCGCCACGAACAACTCGTGGAACCACGTGCGGATCGTGAGCGACCGGCTCCGATACAGTTGGTTGTGCGCGCGGCCGACGAGTTGATGCAGATATTCGACCGTCGGCGGCGGAAGTTGATAGGCGGCGGCCAACGCCAAATCGGCGCAAGCGGCGCGATAAAGCGTCGAAAATCGCATGACCTTGTCGGCCGGCATCGAGCGGCGCCGCCAGCCGTTCATCTCGGCGCAGAGTTGTTCCAACTCCCGCCATTGCTCGCGCCGCGATTGCAACAGGTCGGCCGCCTTCATTTCGACTGCTCCGGTATTTCTTCGGCCCAAAATCTCCCCTCGCCCTTTGGGAGAGGGGACTTCGCCGACGTGCCCTCGGCGACGACTTCTTCGGCCGCCACAATCTCTTCCGACACCGCTTCGGCGATAATGCGCGGCGACGCGAAAGGATTTTGCGACGGCACGAACGGCGATTCGTCCGGCGATGCTTCCTCGGGCACGTCGGCGATGAACGCCCGCTGATATAAGCCGCAAAGCAACAGATCGAAGTTCGCATCGGGCGGAATCGGAAACCGCTCGGCAAGCGGCTCGCCCACGTGGCATGCAATTTCCAGCCGACGCCCCAACGCGAACATCCGACGCCGTCCAACGTAGGCCGCCAACGCTCGGGCGAGAGAACGACTCGGCTGAAACGTCGGCGGAATTGCCGCCACCGTGCGAACCGCTTCCGGCTCGTTGACTTGCAACACTTCTTGAATCTGACGCCGCTCCTCGACGATCACCATCGTGCCGCCGGCCAAATCGCCGAGCCGCTGGAAGCGGTCGTTGAGCATGGCCGCCAGGAGGCCCACCTGATAGAAACAGATCGGCTGGGCGTCGGCTTCACGCAGCAGATTTCGCAAAATGGCCTGAAGCGGAGTGATCGGCTGGCCGTCGATCGAAACGACGCGGATGCCAAGCAGGCGTTTGCCGGGCGTTTGGCCGTTCCACAGGGCCTCGAACAGGCCGCCGTAAAACCATTCCAACAGGAACCACAGCAGCAACGTCAGGCCCATGCCCACCCCGGTGAGTCCGACCGCGCCAAAAACGAACATCGCCAGGATGAAGCAGGCCAGGGCGGCCACGAGGCGGACGCCAAGGTCGATCAGAAAGGCCGGCAGGCGGCGGAAGGGGCCTGCCAGGCGGTACTGGAACGCGATGTTTTCCGG
>CAZWNM010000091.1:0-2782 GCA_964635765.1 uncultured Planctomycetaceae bacterium
GCCGAGCCGTTTCGACCGTGGAGAGCGTCAATTGCAGCCGAAGATACAGCAGCTCGATGTCGGCCACGGAAATCACTAAGTCGCCGCACAGGACGACTCCCGCATTGAGAAGCCGGTCCAACAACTCGACGATTGTATTCTCTTCATCCTCGGCGGGCATTACATCGCTTGTCATTCCGATTCCTTTCAACGCCAATCAACGCGCGGCCGATACGTCGCGCGGATGCACGGTCCTTGCAATTTCGTCGATTGTTTCGAGGAGCCGAGTCTCTTCCGCGTCGAACTCTTCCTCGCTGATTTGTCCCAATTCGATCCGCCGATGCAACTCGCCGAGCGCCGCCACCGCGCCCTTTTCCTGATTTTCAAGGTCTTGCCGGGCGGCCTCTTGCACCTTGCGGCACACGGAGACCAACCCTTTCACGGGAGACAGCAAAATATCATCCAAAAGGAACATGGGGCGTCCTTTTAAAGCAGAGTTAGCGTAACATCCACGAAGTCGAAAGGCGCCCACGGTCCGTTATATTTGAAACAATAGCGGTCGTCGAACTTGTGGGCCGCTTCTTGAATGCCTTCCTCGAATCGAGCTTGTCCGTCTTCTGGCACGAGGCATACCAATTTCATAATCATTTGTTCCTGGCCTGGATCGACGGCGCGAATTTCGGCACAGTAGGGTGAGAGCGTGTCGATGACTTGTTGCGTGTGGCGTTCGCGGCACTGCCGCAACAACGACTCGAATAGTCTTCCAAGCTCGAGCCGTTCTTCCATCGAAGGCTCCTTGCCGGGCCGAAACACTCGGTCACGCATGGTCTTCAATTCTTGGTTGACGGTGACGAAGAACTCGAAAATGTTGGTTGTGTTCCAGTAGACGCTGAGGGTCATTTCCACTTTCCCGCGGAAGCGATCCAGCAGCCACAATAGTTTATCGCGGTTGGCGCGTAGAACTTCCTGCAATTGTTCTTCACTGGAAGCGATTAAGCCGAAGGCGCACGGGATCACGGCTTGCTGCCGCACTAATTTGTGCAACAGTTTATTGTGGACGGCCAGATTGGCCCGCTGCGGTCGAATTGTCCGGCGGCCGACCCGCGTGATAACGGCGGCAAGCCCGTCGGATTCGATGGTTTCGACATCTCCGCCGTCGATGCCCGGCATGGAAAAGCCGAGACCTTCTTGGGCGTCGATGATTCCATAAACATAAAAGCCGGCTTCAACGGCAGTGGCAATGCTCATATTTCCTCTCTCCGTAAAGGAGTGTCGGCGGCGGTCGTCGCCGCATTCTTATCACACCGACGTGCTTTGGAGATTCGCGTCGTTTTCTTGTTCTTGCGATGCACGCGTTGCGAAGGTCGCACGTTTGATGTTGCCTTCCTCGGTGCGAATCATCAGCAGCGCGCCGCAAACATAACATTTAACGAGCCCTTCATAATCGTCATAATCTTCGTGTAGGTCGAGAGTATGGCCGCAAGAGAGACAATTCAGTTTCATCGCCGCATTCCTTATTGATGTTGTGATCGGGTCGAGGCCATTTGTTAGTAAGACTCTTGTATTTCGTATTCCAGCACGTTGAGCAAGGCGTCGAGCCGGACCAAGTAATGGTTGTGATCCAATACCGGTCGCCCGGTTTTGATGCCGAGGCTCTTGAGCGTCGGATTGGGTTGCCATACTTCGGCTTCCGCCTCCCAACTCGCGTCGCCCGAGAGGAGTGGGGCGATTTTCGTAATGTCCACGCGCTGTACGTCCGGCAGAGCGTCCGCAAGGAACTCACGGGCCACGGACTGCGCCTCGACGAGTTTCGGCCGATGCGTCTGTTCGGCGTCGTTTGCCATGTTCATTGTTTCCATTTTCATTTTCTCCATTTCAGTTTCAGACGATTGCGTTGATTAGTAGTTAAGTGTGAAACCGCTTGCGGACTGCGAGTCCGAATTCCCTGCTTGGCCGCGTCGCTTGTGCGATTTGGGGGTTTCCGCTCCCAATTCGGTTTCGGCGGCGGCAAGAAGCTCGGCCTGTTCGGCGGCGATCTCGGCCAGTCGCTGGTCGATGATGGCCGCACGCCGGTTCGCGCTTTGCTTTTCCTTGCCGCGGCGGGCTTTTTCCAACGCGAGCATGGCCATCGTCAGGTACTTTCGTTGCGGATTGTCCTCGTCGCTGATGCGTCCGGACATCGTGCGAAGTTCTTGCAGTCCGCGGTTCGGAATTATCTTCATGTCAGGGCTTCCTTGTTTCGTTCGGAATGCGTCGATGCGTCAAATACGTCGAATGTGTCAACTGGATTGTTGGAGCGCGGTCTTCACTCGCTTACGAGCGTTCGTCGGTTTCCTTTTCGCAATATCTCGCGGGAAAAACTTATCATCACCCTGCACATCGACGCGATCAAGTCCCAGCACGTCCCGATAGGTGCGTTGGAAAAATGGATCGGTTGGATCGAAGGTCGCACCCTGCTGAGCGACGACCTTGGCGATCATGATGGACGCTCGAAGACTCGGCCGATTTCGGTCGACTCGCAGTTCTCGGTAATGCCGCACCAGATCGACCACGCGGCCCGCATCGGCCTGCGAAATGCCGCTGCGCGCGGCGGTGATCGCCACTTCGGTATCGCGGTCGCAGTAGTCCACATGAATCGTAATCAGGCGGTCCATCAAGGCGTCTTGGGTTTTATGAATGCCGGCGTATTCCTCGGGGTTGGATGTGAAGATCGCCTTGAATTTAGGGTCCACCTTCAAGTAGCCTTCGCCGGCGTAGCGGAGTTTCGGCAGATTGAGAATCTCCTCGCCCAACACGCTCAGCA
>CAZWNM010000091.1:2792-6948 GCA_964635765.1 uncultured Planctomycetaceae bacterium
TTGGGTCGCGATTGAACTCTTGGATATTGAGTCCGCCCAACACGCTCAGCAAAACATTGTTGGCCTCGGGCCTGCTGCGCGTGAACTCGTCGTAGACCAAGGTGTGGCCGTAGCGGCAGGCGGTGGTCAATCGGTTGTCGATCCACAGCGTGCGCATCGTTTCCTCTTCCTTGAGAACCGAGTGGACGTAGTTATCGACGAGACGGCTCTTGCGATAGCCGTTGTCGTTGCCCACCAAGTCGGAACTTCCGAACTCGTCGTCGCCGTGAATCAACGTCACGGGCCGTTCGAGCTTCGCCGCCAAGTGCAAGGCGATTGTGGTCTTTCCGCTGCCGGCCGGACCTGAAAGGTTGACGGGGTAGCCGGCTTCAAGGTAGGAGAAGCTTTGTGCAATCAGGCGCTCGACTTGGGGAGTCACCACGAAACCTTCGCTCGGCGAGGGACAAACGAACTCGGGGCTGCGAGTCGGCTTGTGGTGAATAATGTGCCGGCCAGCGTCATTGCTGACCTCGTTGGTCGTTTCCATGGGGATAGGACTTTCTTTGCCTGTGGCAAGGCTGTATATCGGTGGGATTAACTGGTGGCGGGGGTGGCGGCATGCGTCTTCACGCCGCGGCCGCCGCGTGCCACTGCTTGCAGGCGAGCGATGGCACGCGGGGACGGCGTTTCTCGCGGTGCGCAATAAAGCAAATTAACGGCCGTGCTTGGCTTTTGCCTTGTGGCCGAGTTTCGGTTTCGGCTTCGAGTGGCCATTCGCGCGGCTTGGCGCCTTGCAAGACATTTTGCTGCACGATGTCTTGCGCGGCATCTTGGGACTCGACGCCTTGCGGAAGATGTCGCCGCCGGTGTGCAAGTCGGTGCTCAGCTCCTGAAGCTCGGTTCGCACCTGGTCGGCCATCTCCGCGATCCCGTCGTGCATCTCCCGCATGTTCTGACGGAATCCGGCCAACTGATCCTTGACACCCTGCGCGATGTCCTGCACATGCTCGCGGGTATCTTGGAACAATTGGTTCCTGTCCGCTTGCGCTTGATCGAAGTCTTGACGCATGCGGGTGAAGTTGTCGGTAAAAGTTGCCATCGGGTACTCCTTAAAGTAGTGGTTCGTTATTAGCGGGGGAAAGCGGACGTGCCTTCTCCGGGAAAAAATAATTTGCGAAAACGCATCGCCTCAATGTTGGGATTGTGGTTCAGCGGCTGGCCGGCCGCTGACTAAGCCGCCGGCCAGCCGTTTGAACCTTACTCTTACCCCGTCACTTAAGCCGGGGCCGCGGCGCTCGCGGTCAAACCAATCGCCTCGGCGTACTTCAAGTACGTCTCGACGCTGGCGATAACCACGCGAGCCTCGATCGACAGAAGCTCGATGCCGACAAGCGACACCTTTGCCCAAACGTCGATCACAATACCTTTGTCCAGGATGCGGTCCACAACTTCGGACAGACTGGATGAGTCCGTGGACTTCTGAACATTCGCCATAGCAACTCTCCTTTTAGTAAGGAACGATTCAGCGACCCAAGACTTACGTCGTCAAGGTGCAGAATCAAGGGGACAACGCGATAACATTGAATCGACGGGTTGCGTGACATAAGTCACGTTGCGATCCATTGCTGGAATGAACTTTAGTTCGATTCGCGCGCCAGTCAACATGCGGAAATTACTCCCCCCACGCCGCGCGTGTTCCGACGCAATTAACGCAGATGTGAAACGTCGCTGACGCAACAACGGTTTCAACCGACGATTTGTCACAACGCACAACGGCGTCAATCTTGAATCAAAACGGCGATGGTGGAAAAAAGCACATCTATAATGGAAAATGCCGCACAAAGCGTGGAACGGCGATGTTATTGCCTCCATGCGATTGCGCCGCAACTTATATTGGTGCGGGAGAATGCCGATAGGGCTCGACGCGACGCTTGATGAATTCGCGGCGGCAGACAACTCCCCTTGCACAGAGCAAATCCAAATCCAACAGAACAATTACGAAAGGACGGTTGCCATGGCACACGTCAGCGAAGATGAAACGAAACATGATTCGTCGAAACAAGCAAATAAAGTCGTCAAGGGTTTGTGCAGTTTGGGAGGGATACTGGGCGGATTCGGCGGACTGATTGAAAAGCTGGGCGAGTTGGCCGAAGCCGGCGAAGAATTCTCGCAGTCGCGGGAATTCAAGGATGCCAGCGGAAAAATCCACGGCGTTTACGGCATTAACGTGAAAACCGCGTTAGGCGAAGGCGGCCAGACGGAATTAAAAATCGAGCCGTTCGGAAACGTCCGACGCGATTCCGAAAAAGGCCCCAAGGACGACGACGTGCGCGAGCCGCTGGTCGATGTTTACGAAGAGGACGACCATGTGTTGGTCCTGATCGAACTTCCCGGCGTCGCCAAGGAGAACGTTCACTTAACGGCAACCGAGGGTCGATTGGAACTCTCGGCCGAGCGAGGCACAACCACGTACCGCAAGGAAGTTGATTTGCCAAAGAAATGCCTGGCGGAAAACATGAGTTGGGAATGCGGCAACGGCATTCTTCAAGTGCGGTTCAATCGTTAAACATGATGACATCTCGACACTGCGCGGCATCATCGCCGCCGCCGCTTGATTTGCCGCCCTTTGTCCCATTTCCTTCCTGGAGACGCAATACGCCATGCCGAACGCATCCACCGCAACACGGGAACTCACCCTGAAAGTCAGCGAATCGACCGGCAAGGACGTCGGCCGCGGACTGGCTCGCATCGATCCTGACGATATGAAACAATTGGGCGCGGAAATCGGCGACCTTGTGGAACTCGTCGGACACAAGACCACCGTTTGTAAACTGCTCCCGGCCTTCAAGGAGCATCGCGGAAAAGACCGCATTCAAATCGACGGGATCATTCGTGAAAACGCCAGTGCTGCGATCGGCGAATCGGTCGTCGTTCGACGGACGGCCGCCACGGCCGCCGCGGAAGTCGTTTTAGAGCCGCTGGGTTACGTGCCCTCGAGCCGCGATTTGGAATATATCGGAAGTTTGCTGGACGGCCTGCCGATCGTCGCCGGCGACCGCGTTCGGGCGACATTGTTCGGCAACCGATCCGCCGATTTTCAAGTCAAAAACACACAGCCGCAAGGCCCCGTGGTCATTGGATCCGATACGCTGCTGAAAATCAGCGGCGCTAAGCGAAAGAGCGAATCGACCCCGGCGACGACGGCGCCTGCGATTTCCTACGAGGACGTCGGCGGCCTGCGTCGGCAGCTCGATCGCGTGCGGGAGATCGTCGAGTTGCCGTTGCGATACCCGGAACTGTTCGAGCGATTGGGCATCGAGGCGCCGAAGGGCGTGTTGTTGCTGGGGCCTCCCGGCTGCGGAAAAACGCTGATCGCCAGGGCGGTGGCCCATGAAACCGAGGCTAATTTCTTCGCCATCAACGGCCCAGAAATCATCCATAAGTTCTACGGCGAGAGCGAAGCACACCTGCGGAAGATATTCGAGGAGGCAACCCGAAAAGCGCCGAGCATTATCTTCCTCGATGAGATTGACGCGATCGCTCCGCACCGTGATCGGGCGGTTGGCGACGTGGAAAAACGAGTCGTGGCGCAGTTACTCGGTCTGATGGACGGACTGTCGCAGCGCCAGCACGTTGTTGTGCTGGCGGCCACCAACCTGCCCAACATGTTGGACCCCGCCTTGCGCCGGCCCGGCCGGTTCGACCGCGAAATATCCATTCCCATCCCCGATCAACATGGCCGCCAGGAGATTTTGGAAATTCACAGCCGCGGAATGCCGCTGGCCGAAAACGTCGAGCTTGCTCGTTTGGCGGCGATCACGCATGGCTTCGTCGGCGCGGACCTTGAGGCCCTTTGCCGCGAGTCCGGCATGATTGCATTGCGCCGATTGCTTCCACAAGTCGATTTTTCACAACGTCATATTCCTTACGAACTGCTCGCGCAACTGGAAGTCACGATGGTGGATTTCCAAGAGGCGTTGCGCGAAGTGGAACCATCGGCCATCCGCGAGGTTTTCGTCGAGGTGCCCGACGTCGCTTGGGACGATGTCGGCGGATTGGAGGAGGTCAAACAGCGGCTACGCGAAGCGGTGGAGTGGCCGATGAAGTACGCCGAGCTATTCCAATCTTTCCATCTTACGCCGCCCAAGGGTTTGCTGCTCTCCGGTCCGCCGGGCTG
>CAZWNM010000092.1:0-6307 GCA_964635765.1 uncultured Planctomycetaceae bacterium
GCGGGTGCAAAACGGGGCGTTCGTCGAATTGGCCGAGCGCGTGCGCGAAGCGACTCGCTATGCGGCAGCGTATCCGATCACGATCGCCGTAATGGGCTGCCGTGTCAACGGACCCGGCGAGACCGATCATGCCGATCTCGGTCTTTGGTGCGGCCCCGACGCCGTTCATCTCAAGCTCCGCGGCGACTCGCTCGGCGCGTTTTCGTTCGACGAGGTCATTGATCGCTTGAAAATGGAGCTCAATGCGCTGATCGCCGGGCAAAGCCACGCCCGCTAAAACGCAAATCGCCTAGTTTATCGCTAAATTCCGCCGTAGCGGCAACCGGCGAAATTTGCTACGATTCCCCGCCGTGCGAAGCGTTTTGCCCATTATTGCCGTCCTCGTCTTCAGCGGCTGCAGCGGCACGATCGGAAGCCGGCTCAGAACGCCCGATCAAAATGTGCTCGTGCGGGATCAATTGGTCCTCCATAGCGATTTCCCGATCGCGGCACACCATCGACTTTTCGATGAATTGACCGCACAACGCACCGATCTTTGCCAGCGGCTTTCGCTGCCGGCTTCCGACGAGCCGATCGACGTGTATCTCTTTGAGACGCCGGAACGATTCGACAGCTTTATTCGGCTGCATTATCCGATGTTTCCCGACCGCAGGGCTTTTTTCGTTCAGACCGATGCTCAATTGGCGATTTACGCACAATGGGGCGACCGCGTGGGCGACGATCTGCGGCATGAGGTCACGCACGGCTATCTGCACTCCGTCGCGCCGAACGTGCCGCTGTGGCTTGATGAGGGAATCGCAAAATATTACGAAGTCGGACGCGGCCAACATGGGCTGAATCGCAAGATGTTGGCCCGAGCGACGGCGAAACTCACCCAAGAACAGTGGCAGCCCAACCTGCGGCGGCTCGAACAGTTTCCGGCCGACTACAACATGACGCAAGACGATTACGCCGAGGCCTGGGCGTGGGTGCATTTCATGATGGAATCGCGGCCGGAAACGCTGGAACTATTGCGGAATTATTTCACCGAGCTACGCCGCGACGGCGTCGCCGTGCCGCTTTCCGCCCGTCTGGCCGCGACGTTCAGTCAGCCTGACGGCGCCAATGCCGCGTTGGTCGAGCATCTGCGGCGAAGCAGTGGTCAGTGGCCAGTGGTTAGTGGTCAGTAAAGCGGCGTCGGCTCTACTCATCAAGTAATCGGCGATCAGTTTTCGATGTTTTCCACTGTCCACTGTCCACTAGCCACTGGCCACTGACCACTGACCACTTGTTTCCCCTCCCTCTTGTGGAATCCCGGCGAATCGACCATGCTAGACATAGAGGGCGTGATCTATGCGAATCCTTGCCATTGAAACCACCGATAAAACCGGCGGCGTTGCGGCCATCGACGGCTGCAACCTGTTGGAGGAATTGACGTTAGAGCAATCTCAACGCAGCGCCCAATCGTTGGCCCCGGCCATGCAGGCCCTGCTAAAACACGTCGGATGGCGATCGACCGATGTGCAATGCGTGGGGATCGCCGTCGGGCCAGGCTCTTTTACCGGCCTACGCGTCGGGGTCACTGCCGCCAAAGTTTTCGCCTATGCCGTCGGCGCCGACGTGATTGGCGTCAATACGCTCGAAGTCATCGCGGCCAATTGCCCGCTATCGTTTCACAAAATAACAGCCGTCATGGACGCCCAACGCGGCGAGGTCGTGTCGCAACAATTCGCGCTCGCAGCCGACGGGGATTTTTGGGAAGCCGCCGGGCCGCAGCGGCTCATCGACGCCGACGCTTGGCTGGCCGAACTCGCGCCCGGCGATGTCGTCGCCGGCCCCATCCTCGCCCGACTGCTCGACCGCTTGCCGCAAGGCGTTGTGGCCTTGGACGAGCGCGATTGGCATCCGCGCGCGGCAATGGTCGGCCGATTGACGGCGCGGTATCACGCCCTGGGCCAGCGCGACGATCTATGGAAACTCGTTCCCTTCTATTCTCGGCGCAGCGCGGCGGAAGAGAAAGCGGAAGAGAAACTTGGGGAAAAAATGGCATGAGCGACTCGAACTTGCCGATGCACGAATCGCTATCGCGGGCGGACCATGAGAAACGCTGGGTGGCCATGTGGTCGCTCGCGGCGGCCGTGCTGTTGACCAGCACGAAATTGAGCATCGGCCTTTGGACGAACAGCTTGGGCATTCTCTCCGAGGCCGCCCATTCCGGCCTCGATCTCGTGGCCGCCGCGGTGACGCTTTGGGCCGTGCGCATGTCCAGCCGGCCCGCCGATAACGAACACACCTACGGACACGGCAAGTTCGAGAACCTTTCAGCCCTCTTCGAAACGCTCTTGTTGTTGGGCACTTGCCTTTGGATCGTCCAGGAAGCGGCGTTGCGCCTGTTTTACGGCAAGGCGTCGCACGTCGATCTCAACATTTGGGCGTTTTTGGTGGTCATCCTGTCGATGGTCGTCGATTTCTCGCGTTCCCGTGCATTGAAAAAGGCCGCCGACAAGTATTCGAGCCGGGCGTTGGAAGCCGACGCGCTGAATTTTTCGACCGATATTTGGTCGTCGGGCGTCGTGCTGTTCGGCCTGGTCGGCGTGCTTGCCGGCAAGCACTGGAAAATCGATTGGCTCATCCACGCCGACGCCGTGGCCGCGTTGGGCGTGGCGATCATCGTCGTTGGAATCAGCATCAAACTCGGCAAGAAATCGATCGACGACCTTTTGGACAGCGTGCCCGGCAGCCTGCACGATCAGACGCTTGCCGCCGTGCGAAAAGTGGCCGGCGTGGTTGAAATCACGCGGCTCCGGTTGCGGCGCAGCGGGCCGGAGATTTTCGCCGACGTGACGCTGAACGTCAGCCTCGACGCCGCCTTCGAGCGAGCGCACGATATTGCCCAAGACGTGGAGAACGCCGTTCACGCGGTCTTGCCGAACGCCGACGTCGTGGTTCACGTCGAGCCCGTGGTGCCCGGCGAAGAGGACGTGACGACGACCGTTCGGCTTCTGGCCGCTCGGCACGGCCTCGGCGCGCACGGCGTTCGCATTTACGAAGAAAACCAACAGCGGTGGCTCGAATTGCATTTGGAGGTGAGCGATTCGCTGATGCTCGACGAAGCCCACGCCCAGGCGACGGAGTTCGAGAAGGCGTTGCGGCAAAGCCTGCCGGGCGTGACGCGGATCATCACGCACATCGAGCCGGCGGGCGACGCGGCGGCCACGATCCGAGGCGAGCCGGCCAAACCGACCGAAGTGAAGCAAGCGATTGCCGATTTCGTGCAAGATTATCCGTTGATTTTCAAGCCGCACGACATGCAGTCGCAACTGGTGGACGACGAATTGGCCGTCTCGTTCCATTGCACGCTCGACGCGATGACTTCAATCACGCAGGCGCACGAGCTAACGGTCCGCCTGGAGGAATATCTTCGCGCCCACGTGCCCGGCATCGGGCGCGTCGTGATTCACGTCGAGCCGGACGAAAAGAAAAAGTGATGCTTTCACCACGGCACAATGGAAAATAATACCTCCCCATTGAAAACAGCTCCTTCCATCGTCAAGCCGTTGAGCTTGCGGTGGCCGATCCATCGGCAGTTGCTCATTCCGATGGTTTCGGTCGTGTTGCTGGCAAGTTTTTTGGCCACCGCAATCACGGCCTACTGGGTTGCGTCGCGCGTGCGCGGGGAGCAAAGCGAAAGCCTTCGCCGCGTGGCCAAAACGCTCGGCGAAGGCGCGTATCCGCTCACCCGGCAAACGCTCCTCCAAATGCACGGCTTTTCCGGCGCCGCGTTCGTCCTTCTATCCACGCAAGGCCGCATTCAAGAATCCACGCTGACGTTGAATCGGCCCAATATCGAAGAGCTTGCGCAAATCGGTAACGCTCACTCGGCTGGCCAAAAAACAATCCTGCTCGACGACCGCAACTACTTGGTCGAGTCAGTCGCTGTCGATCGGCGTTCGCATTTCGCCGAGCCGGCGACGCTCTTCATTCTTTATCCCGAAGATCAATTGACCTCGCGTATTCATCAAGCGGTGTATCCGGCTTTGCTGGCGGGCGTCATCGCGGCGGCCGTTGCGGCGGCCTGCACGACATGGCTCGCGCGACGGCTCGCCCGGCCGATTCGGACGTTGGTGGCGCGTACCGCGACGATCGCGCAGGGCGATTTCACGCCGATGCCGATGCCCCAACGCAACGATGAGCTCCGCGATTTGTCCGAGTCGATCAATCGCATGACCTCGCAATTGGCCGATTACGAGCGCGACGTGCGACACAACGAACGGCTGAAAACCTTGGGACAATTGGGCGCATCGATGGCGCATCAGTTGCGCAACGCGGCCACGGGCGGACGCATGGCCATCGAACTGCATCGCCGCGATTGTCCGCAGGGCGAGAACGACGAATCGCTCGACGTGGCGCTCCGGCAGATGCGATTGATGGAGGCGTATTTGCGGCAGTTTCTTTCGTTGGGCGATAGCGCCGACGGCGCCCCGCCGGCAGTTTCCGAGCGAATTCAACTGGCCTCGCTGGTCGAGGAAGTGCTGGGCCTGGTGCGGCCGTCGTGCATTCACGCCGGGGTCGAGTTGCAATGCATCGCGCCGGCGGCGCCGCTGTTTTTGCAGGGCGACCCGGACGGGCTGCGGCAACTTGCGACCAACTTGATCTTGAACGCGGTCGATGCGGCGGTGGCCGGCCGAGCGTCGCCGCCTCGCGTGCAAGTCGAAATCACGAGCAGTCCGACCGGCGGCCTGCTCCGCGTGCGCGACAGCGGCGCCGGCCCGCCCGAGTCGATCCGAGATCAATTGTTTCATTCGTTCGTCACGACGAAGCCCGACGGTTTCGGCCTGGGCCTTTTCGTGGCACATCAAATCGCCGAGCGCCACCGCGGCCGGCTGCAATGGCGGCGTGAAGGCGATTGGACGTGCTTTGAATTCGAGTTTGCCACGACAACTTAAGCCATCATGTCGCACATTTTAATCGTTGACGACGAACAGAGTATCTGCTGGGGACTGACCAAGCTGGTTAAAAGCCTTGGGCACACGTCGGCCGTTGCGCCGTCGGCGGAACAGGCGTTCGCGGCGGCAAAAAAACAGACGCCCGACGCCATTGTTCTTGACGTTCGCTTGCCCGGCATGGACGGACTTGCGGCCATGCGGCGGTTTCACGAGCAGATCGGGCCGGTGCCGATCATCATCATTACGGCCTACGGCGATTTGGCCACGGCCGTCGAAGCCGTCCGAAGCGGCGCGTTTGAATATCTGGTCAAACCGTTCGAGTTGAACGTCGCGCAACGTGCCATCGAGCGGGCCATCCTGTCGTCCGGCAATGTGCCGCCGCCGAACGGCAAGCCCGCCGCGTCGGAGCGTTCGCCGCACATGGTGGGCTCGTCGCCGGCCATTCAAGAGGTTTTCAAGCGAATCGCCGTCGTCGCGCCCACCGACGCCTGCGTGCATATTCGCGGCGAAAGCGGAACCGGCAAGGAACTCGTCGCCCGGGCGATCCATCAATACAGTCGCCGCGCCGCCGGGCCGTTCGTGCCGGTCAACGCCGCGTCGCTGAGTCCGTCGCTGGCCGAAAGCGAATTGTTCGGCCACGCGCGCGGCGCATTTACCGGCGCGGAGCAGTCGCGGAAGGGCCTGTTGGAACAAGCCGACGGCGGCACGCTTTTTTTCGACGAAGTGGCCGACATTCCGCTGCCGCTGCAAGTGAAGCTGCTGCGCGTGTTGGAGTACGGCGACATTTTGCCGGTCGGCTCGAATCGTCCGGTGCGGAGCGATTTCCGCGTTATTTCGGCCACGCATCAAAATCTTCACGACCGCGTGGTGCGTGGCGAGTTCCGCGAAGATTTGTATTTCCGGCTGATTACGTTCGAGATCGAGATTCCGCCGCTCCGCGAACGCAAGAGCGACATCGGCGATTTGGTCGATTATTTTTTGGCGGCGCTGTCGGTGAAGAACGGCTGCGTGCGTCCGCCGCTGGCCGATGAAACCATCGCGGCGTTGGAAAGCCGCGCGTGGCACGGCAACATCCGGGAGCTCCGCAACGCGGTGGAACACGCGATGATTTTAGCGCGTGGCGGGCCGATTTTGCCGGAACATCTCCCGCCGCCGACGCCCGCCGGCGCCGAGGCCGGTCAAACCCGCGAGGCCATGATCGGCTCGATGATCCGCGATTGGGCGTTGCGCGAATTGCAGCGGAGCGATTCGACGGACGATCTGTATGAGCGTTTTTTGCGCATGGTCGAGCCGCCGTTTTTGCAGACGGTATTGCAGCGGCATCAGGGCCAGTTTTCGGCCGCCGCGAAGGAACTGGGGCTTCACCGCATCACGTTGAAACG
>CAZWNM010000092.1:6317-6930 GCA_964635765.1 uncultured Planctomycetaceae bacterium
CGATGCGCATCGAGAGCCGGGCGAAACGCTTTAGATGGTTTTTGAGTTGGTTTGCATCGCAAAATCCAGGCATTTCGTTCGCCTTTGCGGGCTTCCGCCGCCAATTGGTCGTTCCGGACGGTTTGGGAGTGAATATCCATCGCAAATACGGGGGCAAAAAGGTTGACGGGAAGCCGCAACGGTTCTACCATTAAAGGGTGAGCCATAAGGCCCTATTGCGTCCTGCATTGCCAATGAACGTTCGCGCGGCCTGCTCGGCCGGCAGACGCGGCTGGAACGGCCGTGTTTGCGGTTGGGCGAGGATCCTTGGCAACATCGGTATTAATAGCAACATCGAATCCGACCTTTTCAGGGACACCGCCATGCAAAAGCCATCGCTTGCCCAAACCGAGTCACGGCGTTTTTCACTCCCGATGCGGTATGTCGTCATCGTGACGGCAGCCGTGGCCATGGTGCTTGGCGGTTGGATGGGTCCGTTCGCCGGTTCGGCTTTTGGACAAGAACAAAAAGCGGTGAAGAAAGCTGATAAGAAAGACGGCGACGAGGTGGAGTTGCCCGAGCCGGTCGACGCCCTTGTATCGACCCGCGACGGCGTGCAACTGACGCTGACGTA
>CAZWNM010000093.1:0-6912 GCA_964635765.1 uncultured Planctomycetaceae bacterium
GTGGTTAGTGGCTAGTGGCTAGTAAAGAAGCCGCTTGCACTATCTACTTTACTAGCCACTAGCCACTAGCCACTAACCACTAGCCACTAGTTATGCCTGTCATCCCTCCCCCAAAACCCAAAAACCTCGGCGACATCCTGCAAGAGTTCAGCCAACATCGGCGGCTCATGCAGGAGGAATTGCAAAAAGTCATCGTCGGCCAAGCGGACGTGATCGAACAGATGTTCGCGGCGATATTCACGCGCGGCCATTGCCTGTTGGTCGGCGTGCCCGGCTTGGCCAAAACATTGATGGTCAGCACGTTGGCCCGAATCCTCGATATTCAATTCAAGCGGATTCAGTTTACGCCCGACCTGATGCCGTCGGACATTACCGGCACGAACGTGTTGGAGGAAGGCGAGCGTGGGCGGCGCGATTTCCGATTCGTCGAGGGGCCGGTGTTCACGAACATTCTGCTGGCCGACGAAATCAATCGCACGCCGCCGAAGACGCAGGCCGCGCTGCTTCAGGCGATGCAGGAGCGCGAAGTGACCGTCGGCCAGACGACCTACGCGCTGCCTGACCCGTTCTTCACGATCGCCACGCAAAACCCGATTGAGCAGGAAGGCACGTATCCGCTGCCGGAAGCGCAGTTGGACCGCTTTATGTTCAACATCAAGGTCGATTATCCGTCGGCCGAGGAGGAAGAGCGCATTCTGACGAACACCACGCGCGGCGAGAAGCCGGAGGTTCACAAAATCCTTTCGGCGAAGGCGATTTTGAACCTTCAGGCGTTGGTCAATAAGGTGGCGGTGAGCGAATACGTGGTTCAATACGTGTCGCGGCTGGTTCGAGCGACGCGGCCGAAAGACGCCTCGGCGCCGAAGTTCGTGCAAGAACTGGTCGATTGGGGCGCCGGTCCGCGTGCCGGTCAATTTCTGATTCAAGGCGGCAAGGCGATGGCCGCGATGGATGCCCGGTTCTCGGTGGCGATCGAGGACGTGCAGAAAATCGCCATACCCGTGCTCCGGCATCGCATCAGCACGAATTTCCAAGCCCAGGCCGAGGGCATGACGAACGAAGACCTCATCGAGCGTTTGATCCGCGAGACGCCTCCGCCGGTGATTCCGAAGTATGAGAAGTAGGGATTTAGGGATTTGGGGATTTAGGGATTTGGGGATGGGCGGATTGGGAACGCTGACGGTGCTTCCAACACAGTCAACAGGGCGTTGCCATCGAACAGGAACAAATGATGAGGTTTTAACATGAATTCCAGCACAATCAGTCTTCAACAGTTGGCTGCCGCCCACACGGAATTCCGAAAAGTTGAACCCCGTGACCTTTTCTATCGGGTAGCAATAGAGCTAATAGACTTATCTTTGCAAAAAAAGACCAACGTGACGGTGCCTGAAGCACTAGCTGTTCTCCTTCAGACATGGAACAAGGCATTGTACAGGTTTCGACCGTTCGACGAACGACATTTTTCCGAGATCGAGAAGATCGTCAATGCCAAGCTACCGGTTCTCCTACAATTCAGAAATCGCTCTATTGCCGATTTTGAAAAAAAGGACGAGCTAACCGTCGAAGTTATCTTCCAAGATTTCGAGAGAGTTCTTGGGCCGGTGGGCGCAGCGAAATCCATTCACCTTCTTGCGCCCCGATTCTTTCCGCTGTGGGATACTGCGATAGCAAAAGCGTATAAAATTTATTTTGGGAAAAGAGGGGAAAATGCGGCGAGGTATGGCCGGTTCATGGCAGAGACGAAGGAGCAGGTCGAACAATTGAAGAAGCAGATCGAGCAATTTGGCGGGGGGAGCGGAATTGATGACAACCCGTTGAAGGCCATAGATGAGTTCAATTATTGCACCTACACCTTGCCGAAAGAAAAGCACACCAGAGATAAAGCAGCGGAAAAACGGCGCAATTCCAATCTTCAAATCCCCAAATCCCCAAATCCCTAAATCCCCTTCTCGCAACAATGGCAACCAGCAGCTACAGACAACTCCGAGTCTGGCAAAACGGGATGGAATTGGTACAGCGGGTCTATTGTATGACTCGCTGCTTTCCAAAACATGAAGTGTTCGGATTATCGTCGCAGATGCAACGGGCCGCCGTTTCTATCCCAGCCAACCTTGCGGAAGGACACACACGCGGAACAACGAAGGAGTTTCTTCGCTATGTCACGATATCGCACGGTTCGCTAGCGGAGTTGGAGACCATGTTTCTTGTTGCCCGAGACCTTCAATACATCGACGCCGAGAACTACAACCAACTCGCCGCGCTCTGTGAGTCCACCGGTAAGATGCTCAGTGCTTTGCGGCGCGCTCTTATCAAGAAATTGCACTCCCAGAAATCCCCCAATCCCAAATCCCCCAATCCCAAATCCCCAAATCCCTAAATCCCTAAATCCCTAAATCCCCAAATCCCCAAATCCCTAAATCCCTAAATCCCCAAATCCCCAAATCCCCAAATCCCTAAATCCCCAAATCCCTAAATCCCTCCTCCCATGTCCTCCGCCGAAAAATACCTTCGACCGGAAGTGATCAATCAGATCAAGCGGCTGGACCTGCGCGCGCAGTTCATCGTGAAGGGCTTTTTACATGGGCTTCATGCGAGTCCTTTTCACGGCTTTTCCGTCGAGTTCAGCGAACATCGAAAATACACCCACGGCGACGATCCGAAAGACATCGACTGGTTGGTTTACGCGAAAACCGACAAGTATTACATCAAAAAATTCGAGGCCGAAACCAACATCACCGGCTATCTGGTCATGGATTTGAGTCGGTCGATGGGCTATACCTATCGCCAGGAATTGACGAAGTTCGACTACTCGATCTGCCTTTCCGCTGCGCTTTGCTATTTGATGATCCAGCAGCAAGACCCGGTCGGCCTGCTGACGTTCGACACGCGGATTCGCCAAAGCCTGCGACCGAAAACCCGGCGCAGCCACTTGGGCGACATGCTTTCGCTCCTGGCGAATCTGAAGCCGGAGGGCGAGACCGACATCGCCGCCAGCCTGATTCAAGTGGCGGCCATGCTGCGGCACGCGAGCCTCATCATGATTTTTTCCGACCTGCTGGCCGATCCGAAGCCGGTGCTCGACGCCCTATATCGTCTTCGCCACGGTGGGCATGACGTGATCCTGTTTCACGTCCTCGACGAGGCCGAGGTGCGTTTCCCGTTCGACGGCATGGTCGAGTTGGAAGACCCGGAAACGCGGCAGCGTATGGCGCTCGACGCCGACGGGTTTCGCCGGTCGTATCTCGCCGAAGTCGAGTCGTTCCGCGAGCATTATCGCCGCGAATGTTTCCAAGCCGGCATTGATTACGTCCCGCTCGACACCAGTATGCGATTCGATCGCGCGTTGACCGAGTATTTAATGCGGAGGAGCGAACGCGGTTAGAAAAAGTAAAAGAACACCACGGAGACACGGAGAAAAACAAAAAAGGACCGCGAATACACGCGAATAAACGCGAATAACATTTTTCAAAACAAAACTGCAAGACAATTGCTGGCAAAGAATAATCGTTTCAAGATAATTTCATAACCATTCGCGTCTATTAGCGTTTATTCGCGGTTTCTTTCTACTAATTGTTTTCTCCGTGTTCTCCGCGTCTCCGTGGTGAATTATTTCGTGTGGTGAATTGTTCGGTATGACATTCATTCATCTTTCACTTCTGGCCGGAGCCGCATTGATCGCATTGCCGATCATTTTGCATCTGATGATGCGCCGAAAGCCGACGCACATCGAGTTTCCCGCGTTGCGATTCATCCAGCAGCGGCACGACGCCAATCGGCGGCGGCTGAATTTGCGGCATCTGCTGCTGCTGTTGCTTCGGGCAGGCGCGATCGCGCTCTTGGCGTTCGCGTTGGCGCGGCCGAGCGTCAAGTTGGGCGTCGCCGGCGGAAGCCAGGAATCGCCGGTCGCGGCCGTTTTGGTGTTCGATGCTGCGCCGCGCATGGAATATCGCCATGAAAATCGAACGCGGCTGGAATTGGCCCAAGACCTTGGCCAATGGCTGCTCAAGCAACTGCCGGACGATAGCGAAATCGCGGTGCTCGATACGCGCGTCGGGGCGGCGCCGGCGTTTCAACCCGATCGCGGCGCCGCGAAAGACCGCATCGCCCATCTGGAAACCGTCGCCAATTCGCAATCGCTGCCGCCCGTGCTCGATGCGGCCCAAAAACTTCTGCTGCAAAGCAAATTGGAACGCAAGGAGCTTTATATTTTCACCGACCTGGCGCGCGGCGCATGGCCGGACGAACGAATCGCCGAGGTGCGGCAGAAGCTCGGCGAGTTGGGCGTCGGCATTTACGTCGTTGATGTCGGCGTCGCAAAACCCGTCGATTGCAGCATCAGCGACCTGCGGCTTTCCGGCGAAACGCTGCCGAATCATAGTCCGCTTGCCATCGAGGGCCGCGTGGCGTGCGTCGGCGAGCCGGCCGTCCGCTCCATCGAAATGGTTCTGCTCGGCGCCGACGGGAAGCCGGTAAAAAGCGGCGTGCAAACGGTCGAAGCCGTGCCGGGCAAGTTGCGGCCGGTCGAATTCCGGCTCGGCGATCTTGCGACGGGTACGCATCAAGGCTACTTGCGGCTTGCCGGTCAAGACGGACTTGCCGCCGGCGACACACGATTTTTCACCGTCGAGGTGAAGCCGGCGTGGCGCGTGTTGATGGCCGCGCCGAAGCCGGCCAAAGATTACGCGCTGTTTCTCGCCGAAGCCTTGGCCCCGGCCGCATTTCGCAAGCAGGGGGTCGCCCGTTTCGATTGCGATGTTTGCGACCTCGCCGAGTTGGCGAATCGCCCGCTTGCTGACTACGCCGGCGTGTGTCTGCTCGATCCGACGCCGCTCGGGCCGGCCGTTTGGCAGAAACTGGCCGATTACGCAACCGACGGGCACGGCGTCGCGATTTTTCTCGGCCGAAACGCCGCGCCGACGGACACGTTCAACGAGCCGGAAGCCCAGCAGTTGTTGCCCGGCAAGCTCGCGCGGCAAGTGAAGCGGCCGGACGGCGATTTTTGGCTGGCCCCGCGCGATTTTCAACATCCGATCCTCGCCGTCTTCCGCGATCGCGCCGGCTCGATCCCCTGGGACGCCTTTCCCGTTTTTCGATATTGGGAATTCGCCGAAATCAAAAAAGGCGTCGGCGTCGTGCTGCCTTTCAACGACGGCCGGCCGGCGATGTTTGAGCGGCCAATTGGAAAAGGCCGCGCGATCGTGATGACCACGCCCGTCTCCGATCGGCCGGCCCGGTCGCCGTGGAATCTGCTGCCGGTCGATGAATGTTGGCCGTTTATGATTCTGATGAATCAAACCGCCGCGTATCTGGTCGGCAGCGGCGACCAGCAATGGAATTATCTGGCGGGCCAAACCGTCGTCGTTCGGCTCGACGAGGCGTCGCGCCGCCGCAGTTACATGCTCTATGCGCCCGATGGTTTGACGACGCCCTATCCGGCCGATCTGAATCGCCGCGATTTGACCATCACGACGACCGACCGGGTGGGCAATTATCGGCTCCGCGCCGGCGGCGACCACGGAGTCGATCTCGGCTTCAGCGTCAACTATGCGCCCGAGCAAATTCGGCTCGACCGGCTGACCGACGCCGAGTTATCGGCGCTATTCAGCCCCGTGAAATTTCAACTCGCCCGAACCCGCGAGCAGATCGACCGCGACATCAGCACGGGCCGGGTCGGCCGCGAGTTGTTCCCGCCGCTGATTTTGATGGTCGCGTTGGTTTTGGCGTTGGAGATGTTGGTGTCGAATCGATTTTATAAGGAGTAGACAGTTTTCAGTGGTCAGTTTTCAGTTTCCGAACTTGAGGTCGCAAATTGTGACCTCAAGTTGAAGCCGGAAAAGTTTAAGGTCACAAATTGTGACCTTGAAAAATAGGTGGAGACGGCCAAACTCCCCACCGTAGGGCTAATGGCTGCTGAAAAATATAACCGTCGAGGTATGCAATGCCTGAACCGCAATTATTGATTCCCGTTGAGCGAATTGAGCAAACGATCCTCTTATTTCGTGGCCAGAAGGTCATGTTGGATCAGGACTTAGCGTCGTTGTATGGTGTCGAAACCAAACGACTGCTTGAGGCCGTAAAACGCAATATCGCCCGATTTCCCGAAGACTTCATGTTTCAACTCAGTGAAGATGAACTCGACATCTTGAGGTCGCAATTTGCGACCTCAAGTTCCTGGGGCGGTCGCCGATACTGCCCCTATGCCTTCACCAAACAGGGCGTGGCGATGCTCTCCAGCGTATTGCGGAGTCCACGAGCCGTTGCTGTAAACATCGAGATCATGCGGGCATTTGTGCGGTTGCGGCAAATACTTGCCTCCCATGCCGACCTCGCGCGAAAATTCGATGCGATGGAGAAAAAATACGACGGCCAATTCAAGGTTGTATTCGACGCTCTTCGTCAGTTGATGCAGCCGCCGCCCGCAAAAATGAAACGACCAATCGGTTTTCATGCGAAAACTGAAAACTAAAACTGACCACTGAAAACGAATCCTCATGTTCCGCCTTTCCTTCTATCCCGTCTTCGACAGCTACCTCATGGTGGCCGTGGTCGCGCTGTTGCTGGTCGGGTTGTTGTGGGTCGGGCCAAACCGGGAAAAGGCAAGTGGAATACGTCGGGCGGTGCTCGTCGTGCTGCGCGCGGCCGTCATCGCATTGATCGTGCTGGCCATGCTGCGGCCTACGCTCATCTACACGCAAACGAAAAAACAAGCCGCGACGCTCATCGTCATGGCCGATCGGTCGCGCAGCATGACGGTTCACGACGCCGTGGGCGATAAAACCCGATGGGAGGCCCTGCGCACCGCGTTGGCCGACGCCGCGCCGGCATTGAAAGCGCTCTCGCAAGATTTCGAGCTTAAAGCCTACACGTTCGACGTCGGCCCGCATGAAGCCCAAATCGACGGCGGCGAAATCG